>JAHEMU010000070.1 GCA_024643485.1 Cytophagales bacterium | reverse complement strand
CAATCATTTTTTCCTTCATTTCCTCAATTTCTTCCTGAGTATCGAATGCATAATATGCATGTCCTTTTTCAATTAGGGTTTCCGCGTATCCCCTGTACATTTCTTTTCTATCAGACTGTCGATAAGGAGCGAACTTCCCAGGCTTCTCAGGGCTTTCGTCGGGTTCAATTCCTAGCCATTTCAAAGATTCAACGATATAATTTTCGGCACCTTCAACAGTACGCACCTGGTCGGTGTCTTCTATTCGTAAAATAAAATCACCCCCATTATTTTTCGCAAACAAATAATTATAAAGGGCTGTTCGAACCCCTCCTATATGAAGTGGTCCTGTTGGACTTGGCGCAAATCTTACTCTTACTTTTCTCACAGTGAATTATTAAAATTGACTGCAAAACTAAGAAAAAAGATGCATTAAATTTATTTATCCAGTAATTGATGAAGCAGCTTTCTTGAAATTAAATACTGCCTTTGAAAATTCACATGGGTGACAATCAAGTTTACAGCTAATGCGCAAACGGCTCCTAACCCTAACCAAAAATTAGATTGAATAAACCATAAAAAAATAGCAAAAAAAGCAGAGGTTAACGACCAAAATGTAACAAACATTTTGCTGCTGAATTGAAGTGTATACTTTAAAAATAAAATAGAACCAGAAGAAGTTTCTTCAATCGTTCCGTTTATTTGAGGCAAAAAGTTCTCCGGTCGATCTAGTATTCTGGTGATATCAAAAGCATGATCGCTTATTTTACCCATAAATAGCCCTTGTGAAGTTGACAACCCATCTCTTCTTCCTTGTTTGGTAACTGCTCGCAAGCGATCAACCACCGCTTCAGGAGGATGAACAAGAACCACTGTTTCTCTGCGTATAGGAAGGATCATACCATTGCTATACAGGAAATTTCGACATTAACATATTTTGGAAGCGCACTTACCTCTACCGTTTCTCTCGCAGGAGGTTCGGAAGTAAAACAAGTACCATAGATTTCATTAACTATGGCAAAATCACCCATGCTCTTTACAAAAATAGAGCACTTTACCACTTTACTGAATGAGGTTCCTGCTTTGGTAAGAATCGCTTCTAAGTTTTTCATTACCTGTCGGGTTTCATCTGCTACGCCAGTCCCTACAATTTCTCCTGTTTCAGGAATGATGGCAATTTGACCTGAAACGTACAACATATTTCCTGCTTGTACCGCTTGGGAATAAGGACCGATGGGAGCCGGTGCATTTGGAGTAATGATAATTTTTTTAGACATGACGAAGTATATTTTTACCTTTACATAATTAAGATACAATTTATGAATGTTCTGTTAATAGGCAATCGCGATCAAGAAGAAAGATTTAAAATCAAATTCGGAAGTCAGCATCACATAGTTTCCGCGTCCCACCCATTCGATGTTGAAATGACACCGGATGTCATTTTTTGGTTTGATCCCCAAGATGCTGAATTTTCATTAGAAGATTTAGGAGAATATAACGTCCCCGTTTTTGTGGATTCGGTGAAAACGACCTTAGCAGAATTGATTGCTATGAACGGTGAAACTAAAATCCAACTATTTGGATTTTGTGGTTTCAATACTTTTTTTGAACGGGATTTGTTTGAAGTAAGTATTCATAACCAACAAGATAAACAAGTTTTAGATACTACTCTTCAATCACTTTCAACCGAATATGAACTTGTTTCTGATAGGCCAGGACTTGTAACACCAAGGGTAATTTCCATGATAATCAATGAGGCATATTATACGGTGATGGAAGGAACGGCAAGTAAGGAAGCAATTGATACGGCAATGAAATTGGGAACTAATTATCCATATGGCCCATTTGAATGGAGCAAAAAAATAGGCCTCCAACACATTTACGAGTTATTAGAGGCCTTATTTTTATATACTGGCGATTCTCGATATCGAATATCTCCTCTTCTTAAGAAGGAATATTTCGAAATTGTGGAGAATTATTAGTTAGTCAATCGCGTAGTATAGAATATTTTGACTTTGATATTACTTTTATCTATTACGATTTGATCCAACGTTTTACGTTCGTTGGGATCGCTTAAATATAAGCGAGTCAGGTCCGCTTCAAAATCTACCAAGGATTGTATATATCGAGATATATCTGCTGAATATTTATTGTTTTCCTGATCATAGATTAACCTTACAGGCTCCAGGTTACTGAAATTCGTAAAATTTTGCATGGTCAATGAATCAGATTTTAAATTAGCATACACCTTTCTAGCTACCGAGTTTGCGTTAAACTGAGTTTTATTCGTGCTATTTGTTAAAAATAAATCAAGGTAAAATGGTGGTTTAACATAACTATCCACCCCTTCGAGATTACTAATTTCCAAAATCGCATTGGTAATGACTATATTATCTAAGGTATCACGAACTTGATCAAGGTCGCCGAATTCCAATCCAATTTTAATCCCTTGTCCATTTTGATAATACATTTTATTATTACCTGGATCAAAACTGGTATTGAAAACAGTTAGGTTTTCAAGAGGAGTTCCGGTTCTATCAAACACCTCTTTATTTGGAGTAAGGTAATTGTGTTGGGTAGAAGAAAAAATAATATCAATATTTTGAACTTCAGGCTCGGTTAGACTCTTGTCTGTATAATAAAACGAAATCTTACTTTTAGCAGCATCAATTCCTAAAATTCCTTGGTTAGCAGCGTCTGGGACAAAAGCTAATCCATTGAAAGTTGAACGTATTTTTGTTCCAGCGTTTCTAGTCACATCTACAACGAGTGAGTCAAAAACTTGCTTTGAAAATTTAACGGGAAGTAAAATTTTAACAGTATCAGCATAACTTTCTTCATCAGAAACATCACTATCCAATAAAATGGTAGGGCTAAGTAACAATGAATCAAACTCCAGTGATTGAAACGAAAGAAAATTCGAATTTAAATCATAAAGCCTACCGGTTTGACTTTCATCTAACTGATAAATATTTATTTTATGGTTCGCACTTGGATTGTATCCATGCAAATAATTAAATACTAACGTTAACTCAGCTGAGTCAAACTGTTCTGTTGAATTTAAGGGGTAAATATAGGATTCCCTAACTTCTACTAATGAATATGCTTGCGCAGAGACTCTGCCAAAATTCGGATCATCATACCCGCCAACCAAAAATTCATTACTGAAACTTGTATATACGGAATCTCTCCAAAACAAATCAGACTGAGGAGTAAACTCAAAATAGCTTGTTTCAAAAATTCCAGATTTTGGAGGGAACCCTACGGTCAGGTCATCACGCTCACAACTCATCACAACAAGAGCTAATAAAACTATTAGCCCTGTAATCTTAGCCTGCCAATTCATTATATAAATTATAATAGGATTCTGTAAAGTTTTCGTCGTTGTCTTTAATATTAACTTGGTTGCCATTATCAATTAACGTATCAATTTCAATTTCAGTATCCTCCGCTTTAATAACTACGTCAGAAAATTTAGTTGCCATTTTGATAAGTCCTTCATAATCGGCTGATTTTAATCCATCTAACATATCGTCGTCGATATCCATCATTTTGACTTTCTCGACGATGTCACTGCTAAATTTATGATTAAAAGAATTATTGTAAATTGAAAAAACTGTTTTTGAATCCTTAAATAAAGGATCGTTTTTATAGGTAGTTTTCAAATACAACGGTATTAAACTGGTAATCCAATCGTTACAATGTACGATATCCGGAGACCAACCTAATTTTTTTACTGTTTCAATTACACCTTTGCAGAAAAAGATTGCTCTTTCATCATTGTCGGCATAAAATCTGTTTTGTTTATCATGGAACACGTATTTTCTGTGAAAATAGTCTTCGTTATCAATAAAATATACCTGCATTTTCGCATTTGGTATAGATGCCACCTTAATTACCAATGGTTTTTCATCTTCACCAACAGGAATATTAATTCCAGATAATCTGACAACTTCATGAAGTCGATTTTTTCTTTCATTGATTATTCCGAATCGCGGGACCAGAATTCTTATCTCCATACCTCTTTCTTGCATGGCCTGTGGTAACTTTCTCACAAAATCAGCAACTCCAGAAGTTTGAAGGAACGGATTAATTTCACTCGCGACATAAAGAATTCGTAGCTTTGACATAGAACGGATTTTTGGTTAGTCTCAAACAAGACCACAAAATTACATAAAAAAATTTAATTTTTTCAATGTATTTATCGATTATACGTGTATTTTTGCCGCCCTTTTAAACGGATACTCCGATAAAAGTTATATCAAACATATCCGCTCTAAACGAGCAAATAGTGGCCTGGAGGCAAGCAAATCAAGTAATTGGCTTCGTTCCTACCATGGGTGCCCTTCATCAAGGACACCTGTCACTTATTTTTTCTTCTAAAAAAGAAAATCAAAAAACCGTCTGTAGCATCTTCGTAAACCCTACTCAATTCAATAATCCGGAAGACTTTGAAAAATATCCGGTGAGTATGGAAGAGGATCTCCATATGCTAGAAAAGGCCGGATGTGACCTGGTTTTTGTTCCCTCCGCACAAGAAATGTATCCGAATTTAACTCAACTTAGGTTCCAATTTGGCGCGTTAGGGTCTACCATGGAAGGGGCCTTTCGGCCTGGACATTTTCACGGGGTAGCTTTGGTTGTCCTCAAACTATTTAATTTGGTTCTTCCTAATAGGGCCTACTTTGGACAAAAAGACTTTCAGCAATATCTCATCATAAAACATCTTGTTGATTCCTTATTTCTAAATATTGAATTAAGATGCATGCCTATCATCCGAGAGGAAAATGGATTAGCTATGTCTTCAAGAAATCGAAGGTTATCGAAGGAGGGAAAGGATAAAGCGGGTATTATTTATCAGGCTCTAGAATTATCCAAGGAACTATTTTCTAAAAATATCAGTATAAGTGAAATACAAACAGAAGTATTGAATTTATTTAAGTTGAATGAAGTGGAAATTGAGTATTTCCAAATGATTGATACACAAGATATATCAAAACCTATAGATCATCATACATCAGAAATAGCTATTTGTATAGCGGCTTACATTGAAGGAGTTAGGCTAATTGACAATACCTTATTAACTTTGAACCGAAATTAGGGGAAAATAATGCAGATTGAAGTACTAAAATCAAAAATTCACAGGGTGAAGGTTACTCAGGCAGAGTTACACTATGTAGGTAGTATAACGGTGGATGAGGACTTAATGGATGCCGCGAATATGATTGCCGGGGAAAAGGTTCAAATTGTAAATATCAACAATGGTGAACGATTAGAAACCTATGTGATTAAAGGGAAAAGAGGAAGTGGAGAGGTTTGCTTAAATGGTCCTGCTGCTCGAAAAGTACAAGTAGGAGATATGATTATCCTTATATCTTATGCACGGATGGATTTTGAAGAGGCTAAACTTTTTAAACCTACCGTTATTTTCCCTGATTCTGATAACCGACCGGTTTAACCTATGATCAAACATTGGAAGGGAATTGTCCAATATACTGTATTGATCAGCATTACGGTTGTTTTGCTTTGGCTTTCCTTAGATGCAATTCAAGTTACTGAAGGCCAAACTCGATGGGGTTTTATTGTAAACGTTTGGAAAAGCGCAAATAAGCCGTTTCTACTTCTCTCAGGGGTAATCACCATATTAAGTCATTATTTTAGATCCGCTAGATGGCAATTGATGATGAATCAATTAGGGCATCCCCTAAAAGGAACGCATGGCTTTTATTCAGTAATGATTGGTTATTTTGTCAATTTGGCAGTCCCTCGTGGAGGCGAAATAAGCCGTTGCTATAACCTATATAAACTCAATGGGACACCGGTTGATCAATCCTTTGGAACCGTTGTCGCCGAACGACTAGTGGATGTCCTTTTCCTTCTCAGTTTAATAGGAATTGCCTTTTTCGTTCAATTTGATCGCCTTATTTATTTCTTTCAGCAACTAGATATTTCATTATCGGGTTATAGCAGCAAATTGAAATTGTTATGGATTCTGCCAGTTTTAGCAGTTTTAACATTTTCAATTGCTATCATATTTAAAATAGTATTTAAAGAAAAGTACCAAATTTTGGTTCAGAAAATTTCTACCGCTTGGGAGGGAATGAAAAAGGGCCTACTAATTATTTTTAAGCTTAAACACCGCGCTTTATTCATTGCATATAGTATAGGAATCTGGCTCATGTATTATTTAATGAGTTATTTTATCATTTTAGCTTTCCCTGAAACTCAACACCTGGGTATGTTGGAAAGTCTTACTATCTTCGTAATTGGTGGAATCGCAATGGCGGTACCTTTACCTGGTGGTACAGGAAGTTACCACGTACTCGTGCCTTTAGGGCTGGTTCTTCTTTATGGAATAGCTCGCGATGAAGCCATAGCTTTTAGTTTCATCTTTCATGGATGGCAAACTCTTATGATTATTCTTTTTGGTCTGTTTTCATTATTTGCCAGTCAATGGTATATTCGAGTTAGAAATCATGGAGACAAGTCAAAAAATTCTATCTAAAAAAGCCGCCGCCGAACAAGTGAAACTTTGGCAGAGCGAAAAAAATCGCGTAGTATTTACGAATGGGTGCTTTGATATTCTACATTTAGGGCATGTCGATTATTTAGAGAAAGCTAGAAATTTGGGAGATAAACTTGTCGTTGGACTTAATTCAGACGCTTCCATCAGCCGAATTAAGGGGCCTTCTCGACCTATTGTAGGTGAATTATCGAGATCTAGACTATTGGCTGCCCTGGCTTTTGTGGATGCTGTCGTATTTTTTGACGAAGACACTCCATATGAATTAATAAAGCAACTTGTTCCCGACTTTCTCGTAAAAGGAGATGACTATTTGTCAGAGAACATTGTTGGTGCAGATATTGTTGTATCCAACGGAGGCGAAGTAAAAACCATCCCACTTGTAGATGGGTTTTCAACTAGCCAAATTATCGATAAAATTAAAACTCAAAATCATTAAACTACATCATTTATGGTACTTATTATCGGTTTGTTTTTCATGTTGCTAAGCTGGGGAATAAGTTCTAAGCTCAAGCGAAAATTCAAAAAGTATAGCCAAACTTCACTTAGTACCAATTTGTCTGGTGCTGAAATTGCCAAATTAATGCTGGCCGACAATGGAATTAGAGATGTTCAAGTGATGAGTGTGGGAGGGCAACTTACCGACCATTATAATCCGCAAAACAGAACTATTAATTTAAGTGAAGACGTTTACCATGGAAGAAATGCTGCTGCTGCTGCGGTGGCTGCCCACGAAACGGGCCATGCGGTTCAACATGCGAAAGCGTATAAAATGTTGGAGGTTCGCTCATCGTTGGTGCCAATGCAAAACGCTAGTGCTCGTATAATGAACATGATTTTCATGGTCATGATTTTTGGAGGTTTTATTATGCCTTCATTTTTACCTTGGAATTTAGCGCTCTTAATAATTATCGGTTGTTATACCATATTCACTCTATTTGCGTTTATCACACTACCCGTGGAATTTGACGCTAGTAACCGAGCTCTTGCTTGGATTCAAGAACGAGGAATTGTTAATGCACAAGAACATGGAATGGCTAAAGATGCACTAAAATGGGCTGCAATGACCTACGTAGTCGCTGCGATTGGATCATTAGTTACTTTACTTTATTATGTGATGATGTTTATGGGAGGTGATGATTAATCTTCTCCTTTCAAAATAAAAAAAATACCCGCAGTTGCGGGTATTTTTTTTATGTATATCCTAATATATTTTAAAGGGCCGCCATGTATTTAGCGTCTTCTTCCGCACTCGCAATTGGAGTAGTCCCTTCGTATTTTTCTTGCTCAACAATAAAATATTCCATTCCATAAGATTTACTATCCGCCAAAATGGTTGGATAATCAATCACTCCTTGACCCAATACACAGGTTTCTTCCCTTTGTTCGGCCGTTACGCCTTTTGCTCGATCTTTGACATGGCATAATTTAAACCTTCCAGAGTATTTCTTCATCCATTCAATAGGATCATGTCCGCCTGTTACCACCCAGTACATATCCATTTCAAAATCAACCAATTCAGGGTCTGTTTCATCCATCATCACTGCCTGTGGTAACAATCCCTCCACTTCTTGAAATGAATAATCGTGATTGTGATAAGCAAAACGCAATCCACCTGCTTTACACTGCTCCCCTAATTTATTAAACCGCTCTGCTATGCGCTTAAAATCATCGATGGATTTTTGCGGACCAACCCAAGGTGAAATCAGATATTTCGCTCCTACTTCGGCTGCTTCGGCAATTTTTTTCTCGAAATTTTCATTAGGATTGCAATGACTGGACACAAAATTCAATCCCAATCCGTCTAAATAGGTCTTAAATTCCTTATGATCCATTCCCCACCATAGCCCCATCTGACCTTCAAATCCTTCTATTTGTTTGTAACCAAAACCAGCCAGCTTTTGTAATACACCCTTTGGATCTTTTGGCATATCATCTCGTAGTGTATACAATTGAATACCGTAACTATCTAAATTTAGCTTATTAACTGTAGGGGTAATTATTTCAGATACTGAAGAAGAATCTACTGCCGATTCTTCGGAATTTCCTTTGGGTACGCAAGCCGACGGGAACATTAAAATACCCGGTAAAGCAATGCTACTCACTTTTACAAATTTTCTTCTGTCTAGTTTCATTTTAGTAGAATTTGGTCATTTTAGTAGTTTAGTGTCCATAATATACTGTTAATTAATAAATTGACTAAATTTTATTTAAATTAAGTCTCTTTAAAACTTATCGATCATCGGTTAAAACAGAGAAAAATCCACTGATTATTTTAAACCTACACGTTTATGAAATATTTCGTTTTTTGCTTATTTCCATTTATTCTTAGCTGTGCAGAAAATAAATCAAATGTAAAATATGATCTCATTCTAAAAGGTGGGATTATTTACGACGGTACTGGAAATGCTTCATTTATCGGGGACGTCGCTATCTCTGCAGACACCATCGCTTTTATAGGAAACTTAAGTGAATTACAAGCGGATACCGTTATCGACATTCACGGTCTTGCCATTGCACCTGGGTTTATTAATATGCTAAGTTGGGCTGATGAAAGCCTTATAGACGACGGAAGATCCATGAGTGATTTAATGCAAGGAGTAACGCTTGAAGTATTTGGAGAAGGGTGGAGCAATGGCCCGATAACAGAGTCTATGAAAAGAGAAAATAAAAAGAATCAAGACCGGATATTTTATGATGTGGAATGGAACACGTTGAGAGAATATTTAGATTTTCTAGAAAAGAAAGGAATTTCAACAAATGTTGCTTCTTTTATAGGTGCGACAACACTACGTATAAATGTAATAGGGTTTGAAGATAGGGCTCCGACCACAGAAGAATTGGATAGCATGAGATTATTAGTCCGACAAGAAATGCAAGCGGGAGCATTGGGTATTGGATCTTCCCTAATTTATGCTCCAGCCTTTTATTCTACCACAGAAGAACTTATCGAACTTTGCAAAGTCGCTGCAGAGTACAATGGCATGTACATTTCACATATGAGAAGTGAAGGTAATCGGTTGCTTGAAAGCGTCGATGAGTTAATCCGCATTGCTGCAGAATCTGGGGTAAATGCTGAAATTTATCACCTTAAAGCTGGCGGAAAAGACAACTGGTGGAAAATGGACAAAGTTATTGAAAAAGTAGATTCGGCTAGAAAGGCTGGACTAAGAATTACTGCAGACATGTATAATTACGAAGCTGGCGCCACAGGTTTAGATGCAGCAATGCCCCCCTGGGTTCAAGAAGGTGGACATGATCAATGGTTAGCTCGCTTAAAAGACCCTGCAATCAGG
>JAHEMU010000069.1 GCA_024643485.1 Cytophagales bacterium | reverse complement strand
GTTCAAATTGGCAATATGGCAAATATACCGATCCGAAAAATAACCGATACAATGTATGGATGGATGAGAAATTGTTTGTTCCCCGATGGGAAGGCCAAGCAGCCTATATAATACCTCCAATCCGAAACTATCATAACGGTCCGACGGGTATGGTTTTTAATCCAGGGACCGCCCTAGGAAGTAAATGGACCAATAAATTCTTTCTTGTTGAATTCGTAGGGTCACCAACAAGCTCACATATTTGGTCGTTTGATTTGAAGCCTAAAGGAGCTTCATTCGATTTTAACTCTGAAGTGGATGTGCTCAGTGGTGTATTACCCACGGGAATTCGATTTGGAACGGATGGCTCTTTGTTTATGGCTGATTGGGTGAACGGTTGGGGAACAAAAAATTATGGAAGAATCTGGAAATTGGATGTAGATGATGATAATAATGATTTGGCAGAAGAAAGAAAAATGACCCAATCATTAATGGAACAGGATTTTTCGAAGGCTAAACAAGAAGAATTATCATCATGGCTAGATTATTCAGATCAACGAATTCGAATGAAAGCACAATTTGAACTAGTATCTCGTGATGAAGAAGCATGGGATGTTTTAATTTCTGGAAGTGAAAAATTAAATCAATTAGGTAGAATACATTCCATTTGGGGGCTTGGCCAAATAGCTAAGCAATCGAAAAAAGCGGTATCTCAATTATATCAACTACTTCAAGATAATGACAGTGAAATCGTCGCTCAATCTTTGAAAGTTTTAGGAGATATCAGAAATGCAGATAATCCTGAAGAAATAACAAGGCATATAGGTAATGAAAATCCAAGGGTAGCGTTCTTCGCCACGCAGGCAGCTGGAAGAATTGGAATTACTGAATCTGTACCTGAAATTTTGGAAATGATTAGAAAAAATGACGGTGAGGATATCTATTTACGCCAAGTGGGTGTTATTGCTTTAAGTCGTATTAAGGATGAAAAATCGATTTTAGCGCTTTCTGGACAAGAAAACTGGGAATTAAAGCTGGCTGGAATACTTGTGTTGAGAAAATGGAGCCATCCTGAAATTGAAGTTTATTTAAATGAAACTGATGAATATTTGCTCACGGAAACTGCTAGAGCAATAAATGACGATTTTTCTATAATGGAAGCCCTTCCAGCGTTAGCAGCACAAGTAAATCGTGAGGGAATTCAATCCGAACCCTTTATTCGCCGAGCCATCAATGCTAATGTTAGGGTTGGGGGAGTGGCTGCAATTGAACGGTTAATTCACTATGCAGAGAAACAATCAAATCCAACAGTACTGCGAACAGAAGCATTGGATGCATTGAGTAGCTGGGTGGCTCCATCAGTTTTGGACAGGGTGGATGGTAGATATAGAGGTGAAATTCATCATGATGTCAATGAATTTATGGGAGCTATTCAACCCAAAGTTCAACAACTTTTGGCGGATAAAAATCCAGAAGTTCAATTATCTGCAGTGGAATTAATTTTGGAAAATGAAATTCAAGGCTTTGAAGGAACTTTAGTGAAATTATGGAGTTCAGCTAAAAATGAAGCTTTAAAAGCCACTTTATTGAAAGCCCTACAAGCATTTAAAGTGGAGCAAGTTGAAACCTATATCGTTCGAGGCTTTAAAGACCCTTCTGAAATGGTGAGAAGAACCGCTTTAGGGATGTTGAATGATGTCGCATTATC
This sequence comes from Cytophagales bacterium, assembly GCA_024643485.1. Taxonomy (GTDB): domain Bacteria; phylum Bacteroidota; class Bacteroidia; order Cytophagales; family Cyclobacteriaceae; genus JAHEMU01. The sequence continues at coordinate 8,112 of JAHEMU010000069.1, read as the reverse complement.
AGAAGCGCAATTAAATGGAATTGTGACTGATTTATTTAAAAATGGAACCTACGGGGAACAACAACAACTCATCATTGAAATTGCTAAAAAGAAACCAGAGGAGAGCAGTCCTATTTTTGCAGCAATGTTGCAAAATTGGGAGTCGGGCATTTTGCCTTCAGGGGTAAAACTAGAATTGTCGGAAGCCATTAACTCGGGAACTAATAAGGAACTCATTTCTAGATTAGACGAAATAAAATCATCATCTGAAGGGAATAACTCTTATTCGGAAGTGCTCTACGGTGGTAATTCTCGAATGGGTAGGCGGTATTTCTTCACACAAGAATCTGGTCAATGTACGCGTTGTCATAGTATACAACCACAAGAAGGTACTGTTGGTCCCATTTTGGCGGGGATAGGAAGCCGTCTCACACGTGAGCAAATTTTACAAGCCTTAGTTGAACCTTCTACAAGGATAGCTCCGGGTTACGGGACTATTACCATTGAACAAGACAATGGGGAAAAAGTAACAGGTATCTTTTTGGAAGAAAAAGAAGATGAATATTTGATAAAAAGCGTGAATGCTGAGCCGCTGCGTATAAACAAAAAAAGGATTTCAAAAGTGACGTATGGAGTATCGGCGATGCCTCCTATGGGAAGTTTGTTATCAAAAGCTGAATTGCGAGACCTGGTTGAATTTTTATCGAATTTAAAAGAAGAATAGATAATACTGGGTTAAAATAGAGATAAGTACGTTGGTCGGCTTTGTCAGCAATTCATCGGAATTGGGCAAAAGTGCTATAACTTTTATCGAAAAATAGGTGTTTATTGATATAGAAATTAACGAAAAATATCATGATTGCACTAACCAAAAAAAATCGTCTACAAGAGCTTTATTCAAGATATAAAAATTTAATTCAGCAGGCCCAAGACTTGCGCACCAAAGGCCGACATCGATTATCGTTTATGATGATGGAAGAAGCAGATTTGGTTTCTTCAGTGATTAAAAGAATTGAGCGTTCAGTATAATTGGATTATTCAGAATCATCTTCATCATTGTAAGATGAAAGTTCTTCCTCTAATTTAGAGATGTTCAATAAAAGAGCATCTCTATCAGTTTCTTTTGCTTCTTCTATTATTTTGAAGAAGCTTATGGCCTTTTCTAAATGCACTGCTTGTTCACTAAAACTAATGGCTGTTCCTGAAAGTTCTTCCGCGGAAGATGCATTTTCCTGTGTGACCATATTCAATTGAGAAATGGCAGAGTTTATCTGTTCTGCTCCATAACTTTGTTCATGACTAGCTGCTGCAATTTCTTGAGCTAATTTTTCTGATTTTAATATATCAGGAACAATTTCTTCCAACATATCGCCGGATGCTACCGCTTGATTAAAAGTAGATTTTGATAATTCATTGATTTCAATCGCAGCAATTTTGGAACTCTCTGCTAATTTCCGAACCTCATTTGCGACTACGGAAAACCCTTTCCCTGCTTCTCCCGCTCTAGCGGCTTCAATAGATGCATTTACTGCTAGAAGGTCTGTTTTTTCGGCAATAACATTGATGATTTCAATTTTTCTAGTGATGTTTTTCATCGACTCCAGTGCCTTCTCCATTGATTCCTTTACTGCATTGATATTAGTTGTGTTTTTCTTTGCAATAATACCTGCCTCCGTAGCGTTGTCTGAATTTTGTCGTATGGTGGCAGCCATTTCTTCCATTGATGAGGATAATTCTTCGATAGTTGAGGCCATTTGGGACGCTCCACTTGAAACACTGGAGCTGCTCAAAGTAATTTCAGAACTTCCATGATTAACTGTCGAGCTACTATTTTTTATCTGTTCTATTGTTTTCGTTAGTTGCTGAATCATTTGCTGCATAGCCTTATCTAAATCTCCGTTTACTACTAAGGTATTTGATTTTTTTGAGGCTTTTTGAATCTCTCCATCTGAAATCAACTTTGCGATGGATACACTTTCATTTAAATTATTCAACATGATAGACAATGAACTGGCAATCTCTCCAATTTCATGTTTTTTACTTTGAATGGTTACATCAATTGTTTGGTTCAGATCTCCTTCTGAAGCTTTATTTATAGATGAAACGATCTGTTTTACAGGTTTTATGATGTTTTTATCCATAAAATACGACCATATTGCCGCTCCCAATAGTACTAAAGGGGCGCCCCAGATTAAATGTACCAGGCCTTTTATTGCGACAAAATAGGTTAGTAGAGAGGCTGATAAAGATTGAAATGTGATGGCATAATTGATCGTTAAGTTGATTGATCGTTTGTATATTTTGTTATATATAATCAATGCTATCGGCACTACTAGAAGTACTACAATTGCCGTAAAAATGATGAATTCCCTCATTGTGGGTTTTTTTTAATGATATGTAAATTAAATGAAATATTTAAGGTATAAGGGGGTTTTTATCATCTTTTTTTGGCGGCTCTAATGTTGGTATTTCTTTCATGGTCAATCTCTTTCATGGGTAAAACCTCAGCGATGAATAGAAAACGGAATATTTAGTACTACCAACCCAGGGCGCACCACCCCCGCCCCAATTCAATTTACCTATTTTCAAAGTTTTTATCCGTTTTTAAATACTTAAAATCTAAAAAATAGGTAAGTTTTTAAATAAACGTTTAATAGTTGGTAAAGTGGTGAAAAGTGTGTTTTTTGCTATGTAGGGCAGGGGTTAGGACATTCCTTAAACCACTTTTCATTCACAAAACCTAGCAAAATATGGAGAATTTTTTAAAGTTCGATCACTGACTATCTGATATGCCTTTTACCTACCTGAAATAGCTATTTGCCATTCTTCCTCTTCCTCTTCCTCTTTCTCTTATATCAGAGATTATGATCGGTTCTCCTAGAATTCCATTTGTATTTTCTAATAGTTTAATAAATAAAATACTAATATAATTAGTAAATAGTTTAAATATAATTTAGATTTGCTAATATAATTAGTAAAATGAATCGAGCGATTATACACATGGACCTAGATTCCTTTTTTGTTTCCGTGGAGAGAAAAAGGGACAGTAGATTAAGTAAGGTGCCTTTAATAGTAGGAGGGAGCAATAGCAGAGGGGTTGTGGCTGCTTGTAGTTATGAGACCCGTCGCTTTGGAGTTCATTCCGCTATGCCGATGTATCTGGCGAAGCAGTTGTGTCCGGATGCAGTCGTTATTTCTGGGGATATGGAGGCTTATAGCCAGCATTCACGTATGATTACTGAAATGATTGCTGAGTCTGCTCCTGTATATGAAAAGGCATCCATCGATGAATTTTACCTCGATGTAAGTGGGATGGATCGTTTTTTTCATACGTTTCAGTGGGGTAAAGAATTGCGAAAAAAAATCATTAAGGAAAGTGGATTACCTATTTCCATGGGACTTTCAGTTAATAAGTTGGTGTCGAAGGTCGCAACCAATGAGTTTAAGCCAAACGCCGAACAGCATATTTTACAAGGAACGGAACGTGATTTTCTAGGCCCTTTATCGATTGATAAAATCCCTATGATTGGTAAAAAAACTGCTCGTTTTCTGTTTGATATGGGGGTAAGAAGGGTGGATACACTGCGAGAAATGCCTGTACGATATCTACAAAGTGCTTTTGGGAAGAATGGACTGATGTTGTGGAAGCGGGCTAATGCCATCGACGATAGCCCGGTGGTGGCTTATAATGAGCAAAAATCCATTTCTACAGAATCTACCTTTTCCTCTGACACCATCGATGTGAAAAAGTTACATGCAGTAATCATCTCTATGGTAGAAAAATTGGCCTTTCAACTTAGAAAGAGTAAAAAATTAACCTCGTGTATCACCGTGAAAATCCGATATACCAACTTCGATACGGAAACGAGGCAATTGAGTATCCCTTATACGGCCTCCGATCAAGTACTGCTGAGCACTGCGGTAGAATTGTTTAATAAACTGTATTCTCGTCGTATGTTGCTGCGATTAGTAGGAGTTCGGTTAAGTGGATTGGTACACGGTAATTATCAAATTAATCTATTTGAAGATACGGAAGAAACGGTACGATTATACCAAGCCATGGATAAAATAAGGTCAAGACACGGGCCTTCCATTTTGGGAAGAGCCATTGGTTTGGGAAACAGAAACTTTCTAAACTCAGAACCTATGGAATCTAAAGTTTAGAGTTTAGAGTTTAAAGTTTAAAATCTATAGCCCTGAACTAGTAACCTGTTAGTCCGAGTTTGCAAGTGGCAAATAACTCAAAGGAATCCAGAATCTTGAAAAGGCAGTATGATTTGTTATTTACTTTAAAATGGTTATTTACAAATCTACCATTCAGAGGGGTTAATACCCCCTTTCCCTGTTCCCTGTTCCCTATCACCTATCTCACCTATCACCTAAAAAATGTACTTCAATTGTCACAGTTGGTTTAGCTTTAAATACGGGACTCTTTCGATTGAGAATCTCTTCGAGGAGGCTAAAAGGTGTGGGGTTAGAAAGCTGATTCTTACTGATATCAATAATACTTCCGGCTATATTGAATTGATGCGGATGATTAAGGAGCGCAGTGCGGAGTATAAGTTGGTAGTTGCCTTAGGTATAGAATTCCGTAAAGACAATAAATTATTATATGTCGCTATAGCTAAGAATAATGCGGGATTTGAAGAGTTAAATGCTTTTTTATCGTATCATAATAATGAAGATATTCCCCTGTCTGGAAGGGCGCCGGATTTTGCTAATGCGATGGTGATTTATCCGTGGCAATATTGGAGAAACCGAGATCCATTAGAACTAAGACCGTTTGAATTTCTGGGAGTTCGGCACACAGAATTGAATTTTTTAAAGGTACTGCCAACAGCAGGTGGGATGAGTAAATTGGTGGCTTGGCATCCGGTAACATTTAAGGGTAAGACAGGGCATAACATCCATCGATTGTTGAGAGCGGTGGCGCTAAACACGTTGTTAAGCAAACTTCCTCCTCATGAACAAGCAGACATTTCCGAGGAAATGCTTCCCTTGGCGGAATTAAAGGATAAATTCAAGGATTTCCCCGAGTTGGTAGCGCATGCAGAACAATTAGTTGATGAATGTTCCATTCAGTTTACCTTGGGGACAGATAAAAATAGGCGCACCTTCACGGGTAGCTTGGGTGCCGACCTCGCATTGCTAAGAACCAAGGCGTGGGAAGGATTTTGTAGGAGGTATAACCCCGATGATGAGGTAATGCTCGAACGGTTTGAACGCGAATTGAATATTATTTTCGGACGGAAATTCGTTTCCTATTATCTCATCGCCAATGAAATTATACAATATGCCAAATCAAAGAATTATCCATACGTAGGTAGAGGGAGTGGAGCCAATAGTATGATTGCTTATTGTCTGGAAATTACCAACGTAGATCCGATGGAACTTGATCTGTATTTTGAACGGTTCCTTAACCCAGATCGCACCTCACCACCTGACTTTGATATGGACTTTTCCTGGAAAGACCGCGATGATATTACCCGCTTTATTTTCGAGCGATTTGGTACCCGACATACCGCTTTGCTGGGAACACATACTACCTATCAAAATCGGTCCGTTATTCGTGAGTTGGGAAAGGTATTTGGTTTGCCAAAAAGTGAAATTGATGCGTTGGTAAGTTACCCTCAACAGCTTAAAAATAAAGACCATATCACCCGGTTGATTTTCAAGTATGCAGAGAAAATTCATTCCATGCCGGCCAATTTATCTATTCATGCTGGTGGAATATTGATTACAGAGGAGCCTATTTATGCCTATTCTGCGACTGATTTACCCCCAAAGGGTTATCCGGTGGTTCACTTTGAGATGCACAACGCTGAAGATATGGGAATCTATAAGTTTGATGTGCTAAGTCAGCGGGGGTTGGGGCATATTCAGGAAGCCGTTCAGATTGTACGTAGAAATAGAGGGGTCGAGGAAGATTCGAATCGCTTTCGGGATTTTAAAAAGGACCCTGCGATTAAAGAGCTGTTGATGAAAGGAAAAACCATGGGGTGTTTCTATGTGGAATCCCCTGCCATGCGCAGCTTATTAGGCAAACTCGAGTGTAACGACTACATTACTTTGGTGGCTGCCAGTTCCATTATCCGTCCTGGAGTGGCTCGTTCCGGAATGATGCGCACCTACATCGAACGCCACCACAGGGTGAAGAATCAACAATCGTACGAGGTGATCCACCCAGTCATGGACGAGTTAATGAAGGAAACTTACGGGGTAATGGTATATCAGGAGGATGTGATCAAGGTGGCTCATCACTTCGCCGGACTCACCTTATCGGAGGCGGATATTTTAAGAAGGGGAATGTCGGGTAAATTTCGTTCCCGGGCCGAATTTCAGCGGGTAGAAGAGCGGTTTTTTGAAAATTGCAGAAAAAAAGGATATCCTGAAGAAATTTCCGCTAGGGTTTGGTATGAGATTGAAAGCTTTTCCGGCTATTCCTTCTCGAAAGGGCATTCGGCGAGTTATGCTGTAGAGAGTTATCAGAGCCTGTTTTTAAAGGCGCATTACCCGCTGGAGTTCATGGTGGCAGTAATTAATAATTTTGGCGGATTTTACCACACCGAATTCTATTTTCACGAAGCGAGGATGGCAGGAGCAACTATTCAGGCGCCATGTGTGAATGTCAGTGAAAATTTAACACATATAAGGGGGACGGATATTTATATCGGCTTTATTCACATTAAAAGTCTGCCACAAAAATTGGCAAACATTATTCCGTCAGAACGGGAAAATCATGGCTCATTTAAAAGTTTGGATGATTTTGTGCGGCGGATACCCGTTCATCTGGAGCCTTTGCGAATTTTAATACGGATGGGAGCTTTTCGCTTTACGGGGAAGTCGAAGCAACAGTTGATGTGGGAAGCTATGCTGTACTTTGGAGAAAAGAAATCGGCCACCTACTCTCACGATTTATTCAACGCAGAGCCGTCGAATATTCCTTTGCCAGTATTGCTTCGGGAGCAGTTTGAGGATGCTTTTGACGAATTGGAACTCATCGGATTCCCCTTATGTGATCCCTTTGATTTGCTGGAGGGAGAGGATAGGGGAGATGCGGTCGCTTCCGATCTGATGAACCGGTTGGGGAAAAGAGTAGTCATTTATGGTTACCTCATTACCATCAAGTACACCTCGACCAAAAATCGGGAATTGATGTATTTTGGAACATTTTACGACCGGAAGGGCGAAGTGTTTGATACGGTTCATTTCCCCCAAACCTCCAAAAAACATCCCTTTCGCGGACGAGGTTTTTACCAAATTAAAGGCAAGGTGGTCGAGGATTTTGGTGTTCCTTCTGTTGAGGTGGGGTATATGGAAAAAATGCCGATGGTTCGTAGAGACGTCCGTAGAGACGTCCTATAGGACGTCTCTACGGACGTCTCTACGGACGTCTCTACGAACCCCCACAGCAACCAACACCCAACCAATAATAAATAAGGTGCCACCAATAGGAGCGACGGCCCCAAAAGCACCAATCGAAGTATAGGATAGAAGATACAATGATCCTGAAAAAAATAAAATTCCAAATACAAAGAACCACCCTCCTCTGACAATCAATCGATGAGGTTTCATATAATTCAATATGCCCGCTACAATTGCTCCTATTCCATGGTAAAATTGATATTGAACTCCAGTTTCAAAGGTTCCCAATCGCCCATTTTCTATTAGAAAGTCCTTAAAAGCGTGGGCGCCAAATGCACCTAGGGCAACAGCTAATGCACAAATAATACTACCTACTACAATTAATTTTTTTTCCATGGAATTTCTGATGTTTTAAATTGGAAGAAATAATCCAATGAGTTTGGGTTTTTTAATGCGTCTTTATTCAAACTGGAAGAGGTTTCTTTTCCTAATAATATTTTCTTAACAGGTAACTCCACTTTCTTCCCACTGATGGTATAGGGAATTTCAGGAACCGCAATAAATGCGTCGGGGATATGTCTCGGCGAATACCTGTTTCGGATTTCTGTCTTAATTTTGGAAATTAAGAGTTGGTCCAAGCTCAATCCTTTTTTTAAAACCACAAAAAGAGGCATCCAAAATTCACCAGAGTCGTTTTCAAGATTAATTACCAAGCTGTCAGCAATTTCCTCGCATGCTTCAACTGCCCTATATATTTCACTTGTTCCA
>JAHEMU010000399.1 GCA_024643485.1 Cytophagales bacterium | reverse complement strand
AAACGTCCAAATTTGACTAGAAACGCCTGTCATTCCGGCAGATATTGACTCCCTTCTGAAAAGTATTTCAGAGCAAGTTGCCCCCTGGTTCACCGATTCCGGAGTAAGCTGACCCCATGAGTTTGTCTTTGTTCTTAACATCGTCTGCCTTAAAACAGAAAAACACAATGACAAGAAAGACAATTAAAATGAGTTAAATTAAACAACTACTTATTCAGCGGCAACGAGAAGACGGGATAAAAGCATTGCACGAAATCTAGGAATAAGTAAAAACAACGTCAAATCAATTTTTGAACGAATAGATCAAATAACCTGTATTTTTCATTATATTATATACTTTAGTTAACATAATTACTTAATGTATGAAAACAAAATCCCTCCTATTGATTTGTTTTCTTTGCGTCATTTCAATCGCCTATTCACAAAAAATATTATCGGTACATCCACTATTTACTGAACAGGATGCCGTATTAATACCTGAAATCGAAGGTTTGTGGTCTATTCCTGATTTTGATATGACTGTTACTTTTCAACAAGCAGGAGATAATTTCTATTTGATGAAATACGGTAGTGAATTAAATCCCTCAACATTTGAAGCGGTATTTGTGAACATTAATAATGAAATACTGCTAGATCTCAGTGGTGTATTGGATGAAGCCATAGGTGATGTAGACTATAGAAATACGTTTGTTAAAGGTCATTCAATCTACAAAATCGAGTTAGACAACAACAAATTGCAACTTTTCGAAACCAATTATTCCTGGTTTTATGATTATTCTTTAAAAATTGATTCAGCACTTCGATACGAATGGGTTAAAAATGCCATGTTGTTAACTAGTAGCACGGCTGAATTGAAATCATTTTTATCTTCTCACCTAAATGATACTAGGTTATTTGAAAATAGCATTGAGCTAATTAGTCATGAGGTTGAATTAAAGCAACCTACGAAGGCAACTCCACGTGATTTTGAGAGTATCTCTAAAACTAAAATTGTGCAAAAATGCCTTCCTGAATTTCCTTTCAACAATGGTTGGGTGGGTGGTGATGGAGATGTTTCCGTCCCGATAAATTCAACTACTACCCTATTTCTTTTTAGTGATTCCTATGTTGGAAATGAAAATCAACAAAGCAGAAAGGAACCAGGAATAAATATGGTCTCAAATACCGTAGGTGTTTCTACGTGTATGCCGAATGGAACGACTAACATGACCTATTTCTGGGGCAACATGCATTCTGAGCATCCAGAGCCTATTTTTAATTCCCATACAGACCGGTATATATATTGGGTACAGGGAGCTTTTATGAATAAAAACACCCTATATGTCGTGCTTGAAAAAGTCGGTGAAAAGTTGGGTACAGCGCCTGATGATATCTTTAAATTTTCGCTTTTGGGATTTAGTATGGCAAAAATCAATAATCCCGAAGATTCTCCAAATGAATGGAATATAGAAATTACCCCCATAAACGAGTTTAAAAATCCATTGATGGGCTTAGGGCCAAATGTAGTGATGGAGGATTATGTTTATTTCTTTGTCAATCGCAATGATCAAGCCCAGGTATTAGTAAGAGCCAATTTGGCAAATATTGATAACAACGAAAAACATTTTGAATATTACTCCATGGACAAGACGTGGAAAGCTGGTTTAAATACCCATGACATGGACACGGTAACAAATGGATTCAGAAGCATTTCCGTCACCTATCATCCGGAAATGAAGCAGTGGGTCATGATTAAAGATATTTATTTTTTGGACAATAAAATAAAAATGCGCACTTCTCCAGCATTGACAGGCCCTTGGTCGGAAGATATAGTGATTTATGAAATTCCCGAAATAACCCCTGGAAACCCTCTTTACAACAAATCAAATTTTAGTTACATGGCTCGCGAACATCCTCAATATTACGATGCTAAAAAACACGTAATGGTTCTTACCTACGACATAAATAATGCTGATTATTCTGAAATACAATCAAACCCTAAAATCTATACACCAAAGACCATTACTATCCAATTGAAAAAGAACGGGAAGAAGTAAATATAGCGGTCAATGGAAATGGCAGGAGTAAATACTACCCTCTTGAGTTTATGGAAGGTAGATGACGAGTCAACAACGGAAGGGACAATTACTATTTATCAAGAATTAATAAAATCAAATGATATTTCAAATTCTTTAAAAACTGCATAATTAAAAATTATGAACAAATACGGCTCTCCATTCTACTGGGCTGGATATAAATTAACTAGCGTCTCAATAAATTAATATATCTTTGACAAGAAAATTTCATTCATTTATAGGCATTTAATCATTTCTTGTTAAATGAATTTTTAAAATAATTTTTATAATTTGTGAAAATCAATTTAGCTATTTAGTAATGATGAAATTTCGTCAAATTTTCAATCACCTACCCGACCCTGCTATAGTATGTAATGCTGAGGACGGTAAGGTAATTTTTTCGAACGAACAAGGGAAAAAGCTAATTGGAACCTCGGGATATTTGGATCAATTTTATTGGGAAGTAATACCCTCGGTAGACACTCGAGGTAGGTCTGAATTGGTAAAATCATTTAAAAGAGTTCAAAAAGAGTCTGAAGTTTCATTGGAATTCACTACTCTCCATTCTGATTCACTGCAAAATATTTGGTGGGAAGTAAAGTTGACCATTTTTAATGA
>JAHEMU010000398.1 GCA_024643485.1 Cytophagales bacterium | reverse complement strand
CCAATGGTTTAAAAGCCGAAATATAGAAGGCGGGATATGCGCCCGAGATAAATCCAGTTAGAATGGCAATCCCCAAGCCAAAGTACCAAAGGGTTGGCGAAAGAATATCTAGTTGCAACCCTATAGAAAATAGTGATTCGAAGCCTGGTAAGAAAAAGGTGATGGCCCAAACAATTCCCAAAAGAAAAGCGATAAAGGTGATGAATATATTTTCAGCTATGAATTGAAAAATTAGTTGATGTCTAAATCCTCCCATCACTTTTCGAATTCCGATTTCCTTTAGACGTTTTGCTCCTGAAGCCAAGGCGGTATTAATATAGTTCAGACAAGCGAGGAGAAGCATAAACACTGCCAGTACAATAATTACGACTCTGCCTGTTTTCTCCGATCCCCCTGAAATATCTCCTATTAAATATTCAGAACGGAACGAAAGTGTTGACAAAGGTTCCAATTGAAATTCTATCACGGGCCAGTCGGGTGATGCTGCATTTTGTAAAGTGACATACTTGCTCATTTGCTGCATGGTATTTTCTTTATCTGAACCCTGGCTTAACTGAATAAAAGTAGCAGCGTAGGTATCGGTCCAATCATCCTCATTAAATTTAGGGTCGGCGAAAGTGAGCTGTCGGAAGGGAACCAAAATATCTAGGTAAAAACTGGCATTCCGAGGAAATTTTTCAAACACCCCTCCTACTGTAAATGAAACCCGTTGATTCTCGCCAAATAATAATGAAACTTGCTTACCAATTGGGTTATCGGTACCGAAATATTTGGTAGACATCGCTTCTGATAAAATTATTGAATTATCCTCTTCAAATCGATTTACATTACCCCATTTTAATGGGAAAGTCATCATCTCAAAGTAGTCATTATCCACAAAAGAAATGGTTTCCTTGAAGACCACATCTTCATAACGGAAGGCAGCTGATCTGAAATCAATCCGAGTCGATTTTTGCACGCTGGCGAAATCTGATTTTATCAATTTTCCAATTGGGGCAGACACTTGGCCATGCAATTCGGGAATATCATGCCGATTGACCTTGGATGTAACTAAAAATACCTCATTTCGGTGCTCATGAAAGCTATCCTGCTCGTATTGAAATTTGATAAACTGATAGGCGACAATCGTACATCCAAATGCTAGGGAAAGTCCGAATATATTAATAAATGAAATCAGTTTATTTTTTTTCAGATTTCTTAAAGCGGTAAGGAGGTAACTTTTGATCATGGCATCTGAATTTTATTGAAAGACAAAGAATAAGACCTAAAGGTTGCTTAAACTTTAAATAAAAAAGAGTATATTTTCTTCTTAATTCAAAAATTATGGGAGCTAACAGGCGCTTTTATCAACCGGGCATTTCAGGTGCCCCATCACTTTTAGGAATCAAAAAAGCCATCAATGGGTACACCATCGGCTGGATTGTACTGGCGAGTCTCGCGACATTTCTCTATGGATATTATATGGAAAATGATTGGTGGCAGCGAGCGGACATTTGGGATAAGATGATGAACCTTTCCGGGGAATTCATGATTTCTCTATTAGTTACAGGAATTATCATGCTCTACATATATGATCGGAGACAAACGGAGGATCCTGTACAGCGGATGTATCCAGTTGTGATCTGGGGCAGAAAGTTAATGGTAAAAATTGGGCCATTGCTTAGGCAGTATCTTTTCCTCAACGATCAAGAGGAAACTCCATATAATCGTATTACCCGAAATTGGGTGTATGAAACATCAAAAGGGGTACGGAATACCATTGGTTTTGGAAGTCAAATAGATATGGATAAAGTGGGGACCACCCTTATTATGCCAGCAACTTTCACGAATATGAAAACCAAAACCGGAGATGAAACTGGCCGCGTTTATAAAAAAGTCATTGGTGCTCATACTGGAGTAGAGCCTGTTATCCTCAATCATTTTGTTCATATCAGTGCCATGTCGTACGGAGCACTTTCTTTTCGAGCACACGCTTCTTTAAATCTCGGGGCGAAAATGGCAGGAATTCTACATAATACGGGAGAAGGCGGACTCGCTCCTTGTCATGAATATGGCGGAGGCGATTTGGTTATGCAAATAGGAACTGCTAAGTATGGGGTTCGCGATGAAGATGGGAAGCTCAATGACGAATTATTAGCTCAGGTAGCTGCAAAGCCCCATGTGAAACTAATCGAAATTAAATTAGCACAAGGCGCAAAGCCCGGAAAAGGCGGCATGCTTTTGAAAGAAAAAATAACACAGGAAATTGCCACCATTCGAAAAATTCCAATGGGAAAAGATGCTTATTCTCCTGCCCGGCATGTAGAATTCTCTGATGTTGATGGTCTTTTTGATTTTATCGATCACGTTCGAGGAATCACTAAAAAACCCGTTGGTATAAAAATGGTGATTGGACATACTTCAGAGATCGAAGAGATTGCAGAAAAAATTGGCAAATATCCCGGTAGAGGCCCCGATTATATCGTAATTGACGGAGGTGATGGCGGTACAGGTGCTGCTCCTTTGGTATTGAGTTCTTACTCTGGTTTACCGATGAAGCAAGCGGTGGCTGTTGCCCATTGGGCCTTGAAAAAATACCAGGTACGCGATAAGATTGTTCTTTTCGCCAGTGGTAAAATCTCCACTCCAATCGACATTGCCGTTGCCATGGCCTTAGGTGCTGATGCGGTGTATGCTG
>JAHEMU010000068.1 GCA_024643485.1 Cytophagales bacterium | reverse complement strand
GTGCAGGTCTAGGTTGCGGACTCACCACACTTGTTTTGCCACTGGTGGGTGGTGTTGGTGCCATTTTTATTGTGGCATCTCTCGGTTTACTTACCGCTTTTTGTTTTTCATCCGGATTAAATAAACCGTTAAGATATGGGGTCCTCCTGGCTGGGATATTGCTAATTTGTTTTTCCCCAAATGCGGAAAACAATTTTCCAATAACGATAACAGAAGGGAAATCGGGAGAGGATACAACCAATCCTCCTATTTTCTCTAAATGGAACTCAATGTCCAAGATTGAAGTAATGGAGTTAGGGCCGAATGAGCGTGGGTATAGGTATCCCGATTCTCTGAGGTTGATTGTATTTGATCAAGGAACTGCCGCAACTGAAATCCTTGACTTGAGGCCAGATGTTATAACCTATCTTCAAAATTGGCGCGCGAAAGCTACCAATGAGGATTCAATCAGGATATTAACCGCCCCAGCTTTTGTAAATAAAACCAATCCAAAGGTGTTTATAATCGGATCTGGCGGAGGTGAAGAAGTGATGCATTCGCTTTTATTTAACGCTTCAAAAGTAGACGCCGTTGAAATCAATCCCTTAATCAACAAAATAGTGACCGAGGAAATGACCAGTTACGCTGGTTATTTGCAAAATCAAAAAGGGATAAAATTTCATACGGAAGATGCCCGAACTTTTATTGATAACAGTGATGAAATATATGATGTAATTATATCCATTCATACCATAAGCAAGGCAGCTATTGCTTCTGGAGCAATGAGTCTAGCGGAAGATTATGTACTAACAAAAGAAGCTTTCACGCAATATTGGAATCATTTGAGTCCGGATGGAACCATCTTTTTTACCCGGCCCAATGTGGATATACCGAAATTTGCTACTACTCTTCGAACCATAATGGATGAGAATGGTGTGACGGATGCAGAGAATCATTTTTATATTTTCCGAGGTGGATTTGTGTTTAAGAAATCAGCTTTAAATAGGAATGATATTAATAAAATGATTAGGCTTCAAGGCCTGGATACTGACTCTCTTAAGAAAAGCAAGGGTCTCGTTTATACCCCTTTTGACTTGGAACAAGATACTATTTTTCACAACATATTAACCACTGATAATCTGTCTGAACTTTACCAAACATTTGACTATAAAATAGAACCGGCCACCGATGATCAGCCCTTTTTTAGCCATAAATTCCGCTGGTCATCATTATCCTGGGATTCATTCATTAATACCTTTCAAACCAAGGACGACTTGTGGTCGAATTTGGAATTAAAACCAATAGCGGAATATGTGTTAATTGTTATTCTTTTACAGACCATTATTGTGGCTGGATTAATGATTTTGCTACCACTTTTCACACAAAAAACAATGCAATTTTCTGTTGGTAAGTCCTTTCCAATTCTCATTTACTTTTCCTGTTTAGGATTAGGTTTTATCATGATCGAAATGGCCTTATTGCAAAAGTATCAATTGTATATTGGTCAGCCTATTTATACTTATGCCATCATTTTGGGAAGCATTTTGATTGGGTCCGGTTTAGGTTCGTATTTTTCAGGAAAATTGACCGCTAGATATCAAAATCCATTAACACGAATTATTCCTGCCATAATTATATTACTCTTAGTCTATTACTTCGTCATTCCAATATTATTTGACTTAACCCTCCATCTATCTTTAGGTATTAGGTTGTTCATTGCGTCTGTTAGTATTTTCCCTTTAGGTTTTACATTAGGTATGCCTTTTCCCACTGGAATGGCGCATTTAAAAAGTGCAACACAATTAATCCCTTGGGCCTGGGGGGTAAACAGTTTCTTTACCGTTATTGGAACCACAATTGCTTTGATTTTAGGCATGGCACTGGGTTTTTCATGGGTATTATTAATTGCAGGAATTAGCTATGTGGTTGCTCTGCTAGCAATGAATGTATATTTAAAAGCGATGTCAAACGATAAATAAGAATAGTACTTTTGTGACTAAAAAATATTATATTAATAATTGATTTAGTGTATTTTCCATTAAAAAATTTGAATATGAATCAGAATGTTAAGTTATCGGGGGTCATTTTAATTTGTTTCCTATTAGGAAATTCCCAGGTTTTCGCCCAAATCGGAGAAATGAAATTTCCGGAAGGGGAAGTGCAGCACGTTGTTCTAGCAAAGGAAATTCAATGGAAACCTTGTCCGCCTAATCTGCCATCAGGATGTGAAATTGCCATTTTGGAAGGGGATCCTAAAGCCAGTGATTTATTTACCATTCGATTTAGGGTAAATAGTGAATTTGTAATGCCGCCACATGTCCACCCAAAGGATGAACGGGTAACCATTATTGCAGGCAAAGCTTATGTCGCTTTTGGAAAGGATGCGACAAAGGCTGATGCCACAGGATTTGGTCCGGGAGATTATTATGTGAATGCAAGAAATGAGATTCACACTGTTTGGGCCGATGATTCAACGATCATTCAAATAACTGGAATTGGACCCTGGGAAGCTAGTTTTATAAAAAAATAAACGAATAGTGAACTCATGATTTTCCACGTGCTAAACGGTGATGCCCTTACCCCACAATTTAAAAAAACGACCATTGAAGGTAACATCATCGTGATGCGTGAGGCATTGGTTGATGGCGATGTTTCTCAGGAAAATCCGGAGGAATTTTATCAGGTAAGAGCTCACCACCATGGGTCGACGGAGGAGGATTACCGTATCAAAGTAGTGGAAGAACTGGCCGTTTTAATGAATGCCCCAAATCATTCCAACATCAATCTGTGGTTTGAATTTGATTTGTTTTGTCAGGTTAATTTGTGGTTTGTTTTGTCGATCATCAAAAAGACATCCATACAAAAAAAGGTCACTCTGGTTTATCCTATTCACATAAAGAAAGGGGATGATCAATTTTGGAAAGGATTTGGGAGTGCCGATGCACAGGACCTTATTCTTTGCTACGAAAATAGGATTTTGTTGAGTGAGCAGGAGTTACAAAGAGGTTCTGAATTGTGGAATGCTTACCAAAATAACAATTTTGATAAATTATTACTTTTGGCTGAAGAGGAGACCAGCGCATTTCCTAATTTGAAAGAGGTCGTGGCTGCTCACATGGAACGATTCCCAATCGATGGCTCAAAAGGAAAACCAGAAATGATTATCGAAGCATTATTAAAGAAAGGTGTTACAGATTTTCAGCTGATGTTTAAGGAGTTTTCAAAAAAAGCAGGTATCTATGGATTCGGAGATACTCAAGTGAAACGATTGCTCAATTAGACAAAGGGAGCCTTCTAATAAAGTTTTAATTTTTCTCCATCTTTAAGTAAAAAGAAACCGATCAAATAAGAAGGAATTCAATATAGTATCCAACTTTTTACTATTTTGCCGGTTAACAATAATATCCAAACTCCGTGAAAAATGAATGATGAGCACCAAACCCCTGAAAATGGGAAACTCACCCTCGAAATAGTAAAGGATTTATGGTCAAAAACCTACAATACAGATGGGAAACCGGATTGGTCCCATATCCTACCCTATTATGATGATGATATTTATTTCCGTGATTCCATTCAGGAAATCAGAGGCATGACCGAATTTAAGGCCATGACAGAACGCCTAACGGTCCGTTCTAAAGACCTGCAAATGAAGTTAGTCAATGCCATACAACACGAAAACGATATTTTTATTGAATGGGAAATGACCATCAGCTATAAAAAATATCCTAGTTCAATACTTTATGGTGCGAGTCGATTATCTATCAATGAAGGGGGGAAGATCATGGTGCAACGTGATTACTATGATTTATGGGGTGATATCTTCGATAATATCCCGAGATTCGGGAAAATGTACAGAAGATTTATGAAGAAAAAGTTCGGTTGATCCAATGAAGCATAAAGGAAAGTTAAAGAAATACATCAAAGAATATCGATGGGGGAATGTATATGCGATGATTAAAAATAATCGCAAAGACCCCCAGTTGTGTGATTTAGATTATAAGGATAAGCACGTAGTTATCACTGGGGCCACGTCAGGTATTGGTTATTATGTAGCGAAAAAATATGCCTCGCAAGGGGCAAACTTGATTTGCATTAACCGAAATAAGGAGAAATCAGAGCGATTAAAGGAAGAAATTGAGCGCGAATTTAAGGTTTCTTGCACCTATTTTTTAGCAGATTTAAGTCTTTTGTCCGATACCAACATAGTAGTGGAACAACTACTTGCACTTAATCATCCGATTGATGTAATCATTCACAATGCCGGAGTTTATCTTACCAAAAAAGAAGTGACCTCTGAAGGGTTTGAAAAGGTGTTTATGGTTCACTATTTATCCTCTTTTCTCATCAATTATAAGCTTCGTGAGAAATTAAAGTCACAGAAGTCTGCTAGAATCATTTTGGTTAATTCCGAGGGCCATCGATTTGCTGCCTGGGGCCTTCGCCTTGATGATATGAATTGGGAAAAAAGAAGATATTCAGGATTGAAAAGCTACGGTTCTGCGAAATTGGCGCAGTTGTTATCGATACTGATTTTCGCGGAGGAATTTCAAAATACAGGCGTAAGGATCAACGCCATGCATCCGGGAGCTGTAAAATCAGAAACCGGATTGGAAAATGGAAAATTATATACTTGGTATAAAAAGAATATTTTAGATAGAACCTTAAAACCCGCCTCTGTTTCGGCAGAGGCTTTATATTACTTAGGAGTTTCTAAAGAAGTTGAATCGGTAACAGGTAAATTTTTCAACCTAACTACTTTAGAAGAGCCTACGCCTCCTGCACTAGATTTTGAGGTTGCAAGGGATCTTTGGGAATATAGTTTGAATTTGTTAAAACTAAAGTAACGATGGAGAACCAAAAATACGATTCAATTATAGTAGGTGGCGGAATCGCGGGTGTTACTTCGGCGGTGTACCTCGCACGTGCCGGACAGAAAGTGCTGTTAATTGAAAAAAATAGTGAATTTGGAGGCTTGGTAAGTACTTTTGTTCGAGATGGGTTTCATTTTGAAGCGGGTGTTCGGGCTTTGGAAAGCGCTGGGATTATATTACCCATGCTAGAGGATTTAGGCATACAACTCGAATTGATCAGGAGTAAAGTTTCCGTGGGAGTGGAAGATCAGATGGTGAGTATCGATGACCTGGATTCCATAGGAAATTATCGCGATATGCTGGTAAAGTTATATCCTGAGAGTGAGGAAGAAACCGACCGTTTTATCGATTCTATGCGGCAGATCATGAAATATCTGGAGATTCTGTACGGAATTGAGAACCCTGCATTTAAGGATCTTAAAAAGGACAAGAAATATATATTCAGAAAGCTATTGCCTTGGTTGCCTAAATTCCTATTGACTGTAGGTAAAATTAATAGACTAAATATGCCTATTGAGGGTTATTTAAAGGAAAAAATCAAGAATTCAGCACTCAGAGATATCATTTCTCAACATTTCTTCAAGGGGACACCTACGTTTTTTGCTTTGAGCTATTTTTCTCTATACTTGGACTACTTTTATCCCAAAGGGGGAGTTGGAAAATTGGTGGAAGCACTTGAATCAAAAATTCATGAGTTCGGTGGGGAACTAAAACCCAACACTAGTATTGTTGAAGTAAATGCTTCAGATCAATTTGTGGTAGATCAAAATCAAGTCAAGTACGAATACAAACATTTAATTTGGGCAGCTGATCTAAAAACCTTTTATAACCTCACACAGACCAAAAGTCTTTCTTCAAAAATCCAGGAAAAGTTTCAAATTCGGAAGAAGGAAATCATGGCCGGAAGTGGAAGTGAATCCGTATTTTCACTGTATTTGGAAGTTGATTTGCCTATTTCTTACTTCAAGAATATTGCAAATGGACACATTTTCTACACTCCCTCTAGAATTGGACTTAAGGAAATACATCGCGAAGAATTGGGTTCATTGCTGGCCAATTGGCAGAACGATAGTAAAGAAATCATAATGGAATGGCTGGACCGTTTCCTTACCTTAAATACCTATGAGATTTCCATTCCGGGTATCAAGGATGAGTCCTTGGTGCCTCCAAATAAAACAGGAATGATTGTCAGCTTTATCATCGAATATGAACTGTTTAAAAAAGCACAGGAAACCGATTGGTATGATGAGTTTTTAAGCACCATGCAAACCAAAATGATTCATGTCCTTTCCAATTCCATATTTCCTGAATTATCAGAGCACATTGAAAAGCAATTTACGTTTACCCCATTGAGTTATAAAAACAGGATAAGCAGTAGTGATGGCGCGATTGTTGGCTGGTCGATGGCCTCCAAGATACCTGTTGAATATAAAATTCAAAATTCCGCAAAATCGGTACTCACTCCCATACCGAATATTTTTCAGGCCGGACAATGGTCGTATAGCCCCGCCGGAGTGCCTATGTCGATACTAACTGGGAAATTAGCAGCGGATCGTGTGATAAAAAATAGCTAGTATTCTAGCCAAATAAGTAATACCAATAAAGATTGATGAGAATGAATAAATGGATATTGATTTTATTATTAGGGTTTCTCATTGTGAAACCAGAAATAGGAAGATCGCAAATAAATGAAGATAAAGTTGGGGCGTGGTACATGTATTTCTTTAACAAGTCTTTTAAAGAAGGACCGATAGGAATTCAAGGGGACATTCAATATCGAAATTGGAATTTAGGCGGTGATTTAGAACAATTACTTCTAAGGGGAGGAGTGACGTATAAGCCAAAAAATGCTGATATTAAATTTACTTTAGGATATGGTCATATTTCTACTGGTGTTTATGGAAGTGGTCAATCTACTAGTACAGAGAGTAGAATTTATCAAGAGGCCCTTTATCCAGTGAAATTTGGAAACCGATTTTTCACAAACCATCGATTCCGATATGAACAAAGATTTGTTGAAAATCAGAATTTCAGAACGCGTTATCGGTACAATCTATTTTTAAATATTCCCATTAACAGTGAAACTCTTACTAATAAAACGTATTACCTTGCGCTTTATAACGAACTTTTTATTAATGGACAACGGGGAATTGGCAACGGAAATACGGTGGAAATTTTTGACAGGAATCGGTTTTACTTCGGGATAGGCTATATTATTAATCCTCAGATGAAGTTTCAGTTAGGAACAATGAAACAAACGACCGATAATTGGAGTAAAAATCAGTTGCAGCTGAGTTTGCATCATAATTTCTAACTTACTTAAAAAAACAATGGTTTAATTAACCAACACTATGCATAATATTCTGAACCAAAATCTGTTCTTTGTAAAGGAACACATCGGCATATTCAAAGCCGCAAATAATTACGATATTTATCATCCCCAATCTGGAAATATGGTAATGCAATGCAGGGAAACTAACTTAGGATGGTTTTCCAAAATGTTGAGATTCACTGATTATAAGAGGATGACCCCCTTCCATATAGAAGTGAAAACTCCCGATGGCCAGCCGGTATTACGAGTTAAGCGAGGGGTTTCGATATTTTTATCATCTGTAGAAGTATTCGATGAACAAGATCAACTGATTGGAATTTTTAAGCAAAAGTTCTTCTCAATTGGAGGGAAATTTGAAGTGATGGATTCAGAAGGTCGACCACTTTGCATGCTGAAAGGCCATTGGTTGAGTTGGAATTTCAACTTTGTAAAAGGAAATACAGTTTTCGCTAACGTAAGCAAAAAATGGGATGGAATTGGTAAAGAATTGTTTACTTCTGCCGATAATTATATGGTAGAAATTAGTAATGAAGTACCGGAAAATAATGCCTTGAGAACTTTAATTCTTGCGGCAGTATTATGTATTGATATGGTTTTGAAGGAATAGTTAATTGTAGTTTTTCCTAAAGTTCAAATAACCGTTTGGGTACTTTTTTATATTAAATTCCGTAGTCTCGACAATTGATTTATACAAAAATTAAAATCAACGTCATGATAATTCCAGCAATGGTAAAATACATTCCCTTTTTAAAGACAGAGGTACTTGGCATAAACATCCAGAAGGATGAAATCACAAAAAACAACAGAGACAATCCAAAGAATATATTAAAGTAAAAAAGTGGGTCTGAGGTTTGAGCTTTATGAAGATGAGTCATCTTATCCAAAACAAATGGTAAGGTTTTGATGGTAAATTCCGCTTTTCCAGTAGCGATGTTATAAGTACCGTTTTCAAAATTGATTATATTCTCATCTTGGCTTGTAATATTGATCTGTCGGAAACCTAATTCTTTAGCTAAATTGGCGGAGTCAATATTTGGCTGAAGGTCTTTGGTAATTACTTTTTCAATTTTAAGAAAATCTGTGTTTCGGAAAATAAGGGTCATACCGCTGATGGCATACATGGCCATAATTCCCACTAAAAAGAAGCCTAAATATCGATGAATGATTCGCATTTTTGGGCCTAAAGAATTTGAACTTGACATATTCTGTTTATTTTTTTACGAATCTAAATATTTTAATGGAATGTGTTAAGTTCTAAGTTAAAACTTTTGTTCAGATGCTTTAAAATCAAGAAACAGAGGCAATCGTGTCCATAAATTTTTCTTAATGATAGAAAAGCAAACATTTTGATGTTATTTTAGCAGATGTACCTAACATGGAATCTAAAAACGAAGAAGATGATTAAATATTCTTACCTACTGCTGACATTAATGGTCTCATTATTTTTCACAGGCTGCCAACCGAAGTTTACTATTGAAAATAAAGGCTCTTATTCAATCGTTTCTAATGAAGGTGGAAAAACGTTAGGTTACTACGATTCTTCAGGAGTTAAATTGCTTACCATAGATCGATTTGCCTTTAAGGATTTAAATAAAAATGGTGCTTTAGATCCATATGAAGATTGGAGATTAGAGGCTGAGGAGCGTGCGAAAGATTTAGCCGCACAAATGTCATTGGAACAAATTGCCGGGTTAATGCTGTATAGTGCTCATCAATCAATTCCCGGAGGTGGAAACAGTTTTTTTGGTCAGGTTCTTTACGGAGGGAAATCGTTTGAGGAAAGTGGTGCCGATCCCAGTGATTTATCCGATGGTCAAATAAAATTCTTGACAGAAGATAACCTACGTCATGTGTTAATTACCTCCGTTGCTTCACCTGGTGTGGCTGCTAAGTGGAATAATAATGCACAGGCCATGGTAGAGGGGATTGGATTGGGAATACCCATGAACACGAGTTCAGATCCTCGACATGGAAGTGACTCGTATGCCGAGTTTAATGCAGGTGCAGGAGGGGATATTTCCATGTGGCCCGGAACTTTGGGAATCGCAGCTTCTTTCGATCCTGAAATGATGAAACAATTTGGAGAAATAGCTTCTATAGAATATCGTGCATTGGGAATTGCCACTGCACTTTCTCCTCAAATCGATTTAGGTACGGAGCCGAGATGGAGTAGATTCGACGGTACTATGGGCGAAGATCCCGATTTAGCAACGGATATGGCCCGCGCTTATGTGGATGGGTTTCAGTCTTCTTCCGATGGAGGTTGGGGATTCCAAAGTGTAAACGCCATGGTAAAACACTGGCCAGGTGGTGGCCCGGAAGAAGGAGGGAGAGATGGTCATTTTGGCTATGGAGCCTATGCCGTTTATCCAGGAAATAATTTGAAAGATCATCTGCAAATATTTACTGAAGGGGCGTTTAAATTGGAGGGTTCAACAAAAATGGCTTCTGCAATTATGCCTTATTATACCGTTTCAACGGGGCAAGATCCAAATAATGATAAGGTGGGAAATGCTTTTAATAAATACCTTATTACCGATCTCTTAAGAGGAACCTATGGATTTGAGGGTGTCGTTTGCACTGATTGGATGGTAACAGGTGATGTGGAAGCTGTAGATATGTTTCAGGGTAAAAGTTGGGGTGTAGAAAAAATGACAGTGGAAGAACGTCATTTTAAAGCGATTGAAGCCGGCGTGGATCAATTTGGGGGGAATAA
>JAHEMU010000397.1 GCA_024643485.1 Cytophagales bacterium | reverse complement strand
CCTCCAAAGGGGTGCCATCACTAGTAAATACTTCTGCCGTGAGGGTGTTTAATCCCGGTTCAGATCCAATAATCATATCCACTGCCATAAAACCATTTCTATCTGTTTGTCCAAAATACTCACTTCCCGATTTGATTAATTGGCTGGAATTATACAAATCACTACTTGATAATATTACGTCAGCTGTACTGGGGGTCCATTTAACTTCTACATTTCTAATTGGTTCATTTTGATCATCTACGACCTTTACTACAAATGGATTTTCCAATGGAGATAAGATTTTTCCATTTTGATTATCACCCGACATTTTTGTGACCCTATAAGCATGGCTAAGATTTTTAATTGTTCCTTTAAAAACTAACCCGCTCCCTTCAATGGGCAGATTTTCAATATTTTTGACTATAACCTGGAGTTCCACTACTCCTTCATTTTCACCAGCTATCCATTTTGCTTTTGCATATCCATTTTCATCCGTAAAAGTTTCCGCATGCAAATATTTAAATACCTCCGATGATTCATTCTCAGGAGTCACATAAATTGATTCATTTAAATACCAATTAATAGGCACATTTGGAATCCCTACACCATTCCTATCCACTACTTGAACTTTTACAGGTTCTGGGAAAAACCGTTTCGTAAGGGTAGTCTGATTATCTCCAGAAATTTTGATTAGCTTCATCCCTTCCATGCTATTCAGGATTTTTTCCTTTTCACAAGAAATGGTCAGTATAAGTAGAAGTGATATGTAAGATAGGTATTTCACAATATTGTAATTGTTTCGCCAGCTTTTTCAAAAATGATAATAATTTGACCATCATCAATTTTAATATTTTCAAAAATTCCAGAATATTCACTTATACCCTCTCTATTTCTCAAGGATAAGGTATAGGTAACATTTCCGGAATAATCGCCCAATTCATTTACGATCGTAGCAACCCCGTAATAGCCATTTTCAAATCCACCTCCCAGATTAATTTCACCTGAATTACTATATTTTAGCACATAAAAAATAGATTCATTGTAAATTCTGTGAAGAATTAGCCCTAAAGAAACTGACCCCTTAGTACCTTCAGATGTCTCCCAATCCAATGTTATCAGTTTATCATCTTCTTCAATAGAAATAAAAACAGAAGTATCCTCAAAATTAACGATAGACTTCGACTCTTCAGCCAAAGTGAAATTCAGAATAATCGTTTCGTTTCCTTCAAAAATATTATCATCTATCGTTCGAATTGGCAATTGAATAGAAGCATAGCCTGCGGGAATAACGACACTATTGGGAATTGACAAATAGTCTTCATTAGGAGTCGCACTACCCCCAATCTCAATATTTAAAATGATATCCTGAGTCGTTTGGTAGAATAAGTTTATTTCAATGGTTTGAGCGTAACTTGAATTTTCATTCAACTCCAAACCGTAGCTATCTACTGTTAAATAATTGATTTGTTGTTCCTCGGTACACGACGAAGAGAACAAAAGCACTCCGGTAATGAATATGATTAATTTTCTAGCCATTGAATACCAATTTTAATGTCTCCTAAATCATATTCAGTAACTGTTTCTTCCTTTGGGAATTTAAGTGAATTACCAAAAAAAGATAATCTTTCCATCATTTCGTTTCCTGTAAAATTCTCGGTTTTTAGATCAAAATCATTAATGATAAAATCCATTTCAATTTCATATAATGAGACCACGCTATCGGAAATAAACTTAATAGGTAAATCAGTTTTTTCTAAATCAACTAGCAGGTCTGTATTTAAAAATGTTTTTGCAAACTTCGGTTTCCAAATAATCATTTCAATATACACATCTGGAGGGGAGCCATCTGTATCCCAATCAAACCCGTATTTATCTTTTGAAGGATAGTTGACAAATTCTACGTATGAAAGGTATGGTCGGACTTTAATAATGGGTTTAAAAATCACTTCAGTTGACTTGCTTTTATGTATTTGAGTCAATGAGTAATCAACAATCACATCCTTCCAAGCAGCAAGGGTAATTAGATTTGTACCTAATCCTTTTAGTTGAACAGTAACTGTATCGCCTGGCAAAGAGCCATATTCATAAAAATTATAATCAATATTTCCTGTTTCATGCACACCAAACCATTCAACTCGATCTGCTCCTTTGCTTTTATCAATAAGTTGTACAATACCACTCACGCTATCAAGAACATTTATTTCAAAGTCGACAATCAACTTTTCGGCCTCATTCTCAAATTTAAAAATTTCATTATCGATTAATATTTCATTGCACGATGAAATAAACAACCCAACAGTGAATAGTGATATGATTACAATTCGTCCCATGCGCTAATTCTAACTTTAAATGAGACATCAAGTTGAACATCGTTCCCTTGTGAATTATAGGCTCCACTTGGTATTCGATTTGTTATCGTTCCTTCGTACCACCCTCCAGGGCCTCCAAAGTTGGATATATTAATTCTTCCCCCACCATCTCTATATCGGATGGTTTGGTACACACCATTAACATCTAAATATCTAACGGTAGTATATTCAAAAAAACTAACAGGAAAATTCTTATTAAATACATCAATATCCTCTACATAAAATCGGACATATCCTGCGGTTTCATCTTTTCCAGGGTTCATATTTAACCGCACATACGTTTCTGAGCCTAAAATGGTACTTACTTTAGCTCCACCAAAATCGTAATTTTCATAAACAA
>JAHEMU010000396.1 GCA_024643485.1 Cytophagales bacterium | reverse complement strand
ATGGGCATTAACTTCCTTAAAAAGAGTTGTGAAAATATCTAGATTTCGAGTGATGTCGAAATAATTGGATGTGCGTACACTAACTTGGAACGCCAATAAGGCAAAAGTACCCAGTAAAAATAATATGGTGATTTTTCTTTTCATTCACGAACCATTCACTCTTCTATTCCAAACGCAAAAGCAGCTGGGAAAGTTTATCTTTTATGAATGGGTAAGTTACGATTTCTTTGCCAATATATATGATGGCCAAATCGTAATTTTTTTCAGTGGACCTGAATGGGTCTAATCGATAAGCCTCACGAATTCTTCGTTTAATGAGGTTGCGATCTACTGCAGACTTGAAATTTCTTTTGGAAACAGATACGAGCATTCGAGGTGTATTCCTTTCCTCTGACTTTAGGTAAATGAGCTTAAAAGGATATTTAAACAAGTCTTTTCCTTGCTTAAATAAATTTTCAATTTCCTTTCGCCCGTTTAACCTTTCAGATTTAGGAAAGGAATAGGACCTCATGATTTATTACTTGTGAGTTTTCTCGTCGGAAACGGTAAGTCTTTTTCTTCCTTTTGCTCTTCTACGGGCTAAAACATCACGTCCACTTACTGTAGACATTCTCTCTCTGAAGCCGTGCTTGTTTTTTCTTTTCCTCTGAGAAGGTTGAAATGTTCTTTTCATTTTATCTTTCTTTTACTACCGCTATCTAAATTGGGATGCAAATTTAAACAGGTTTTATATATTTACCAAAAGAAGTTGCTAATGTTTTATCAAAAGTGAAAAAAATATGGTCAAATATACGGTTGATTTAGGTGATTATAAAGAAAACAGTATAAAGGTTTCGCTTTTATTGGACGTACTCAAGGGGATTCATAAGTTTATATTGCCTAATTGGAGGCCTGGGAGATATAGTTTGTCGAATTACTTTGAACGAATTGTTGACCTTCGTGCGTCTTTTAATAGTCAACTCATTCATGTGAAATGGGAAGCTCATAATATATTGGAGTTGAAAATCCCTTCAGATGGTCAATTAATCATTGAATTCCATTTTAAATCAGATGTTCTAACTGCTGGAGATACCTTCATTGATGAGGATTTTGCAATTGTAAACCCGATCAATTTCAGTCTTTATAATGATAAATTTAAAAATGATGAGGTTCAATTAGTGTTATTGAATAATCCTTTTGATGATTTTCGCGGTGATCTCATCAGAGATTCTCAAGGTGTTTTTAAGTTTGATAATTACTTGGAGCTGATAGATTCACCATTCTTTTTAGGAAATGAATTTTTAGATGTTAGGATAGAGGTAGAGAATGTTCCTTTTTATCTTCATTTTAATAAGGAAGTGGGAGGGGAGAATCAAATTCAACTTATCTCGGATTTTAAAAAGATGATTAAAGCTCAGTTGGAGTTTTTTGAAGGCTTCTTTCCAAGAAAATCTTATTGTTTTTTGATTTATTCTCCTAGTGTTCCTTTTTACCATGGGGTGGAGCACCTGGGCTCAACCGTTATTATATTAGGACCCGCCAATCAATTATTAAGTGAAAAATATTCTGATTTACTAGGTGTTGCATCCCATGAATTGTTCCATGTTTGGAATGCAGGGATGCTAAAACCCAAGGAATTATGTGAAGGGAATTATGATAAGCCAGTCATATTTAGCACGGGCTGGTTTATTGAAGGAATAACTACATATTTGGGAGATAAATTGTTGTGGAAAGCTGGGGTGATTTCGAATGAAAGTTTTCAGGAAGAGCTAAATTTGCATTTATTCAGGCACTATATGAACCCGAGTAGGTTGTTTCAAAGTCTTGAAGACGCTTCAGTGCAATTATGGGATAAGGGATATTCAAGAAACCACCCACCAATAGCCATTAGTATATATACTGAGGGTGCAATCGTGGCTTTAATTCTAGATTTGAAAATTCAACGTCTTTCAAAATCGAAAAATACAATTGCTCTTTTGATGAATAATTTGATACCGAAGGTTAAAAGTGGAGCTTTAAAAGGCTATACAAGTGAAAATTTAATTCAGGAAATAGCAGGTGTCATTGGGGGTGATGAGGCGAATGAGTTTTATACCCAATGTATAAAAGAGTCAAATAAGTTAATTGCAACGCTTCAAAATGAATTGAAAATGATGGAGCAATCCTATCAAATGGTCGATCATCAAAATTCCATCACCAAAAATACCGGCATTATTTTTTATAACGAAAATGGACTTGATTTGATAAAATGGATTTGGCCTGAAAGTGGATTCGTAGATTTGTTGGAAATAGGGGATGAGCTAGTAAGTCATATCGAAACCGATAAACACTTCCAATTAACTTTTAAAAGAAACGGTAACGTTATTCCAATTAAATTTGAAAAATCTGAGAAGAAATTTTTCGATTACATGAGAATAACATTACCCAATCATTTAAATTAAACCGATTTTAACCTTTAATTTCTGTGCTAAACTTGTTGATTCGAGCAACTTCAAGATCGTTTAAACGCGGTCCGAATTGACATACCACTCTAGAACTTGCAAGACTTGCGAGATCTCCAGCTTTTTGAAAGTCGAAGCCATGTGTAATGCCGTATAGAAATGCACCGGCAAACATATCTCCAGCGCCGTTAGTATCAACGGCTTCAATTTTATGTGCGGAAACAGTGGTTAATTGACGTCCATCATAAGCAACTGCGCCATTTTTACCAC
>JAHEMU010000395.1 GCA_024643485.1 Cytophagales bacterium | reverse complement strand
GTCTGGGGAAGATGGGGGAGGTAGCGCAGGGAGGCCGAACGGTTCTGTTTGTGAGTCATAATATGGGGGCAGTGCGGAATTTGTGTGAAAATTGTTTATGGGTGGAAAATGGATATGGAAAAGCTGTTGGAAGGTCTGGAAAAATTATTGATTCCTATGTGGGAGTCAAAAAAAGATTGCCAACTGGAAGTTTTTTAAATTCAACTATTAGAGGCGATGGCACTATTCAACTTATTTCATATCAAGTTGTTAATGCTAAAGGAGAGT
This sequence comes from Cytophagales bacterium, assembly GCA_024643485.1. Taxonomy (GTDB): domain Bacteria; phylum Bacteroidota; class Bacteroidia; order Cytophagales; family Cyclobacteriaceae; genus JAHEMU01. The sequence continues at coordinate 2,439 of JAHEMU010000395.1, read as the reverse complement.
CTTTTCCCGCTATAACTACAAACCAGGATGTTGTACTTCGTATACAAATTCAATCTAGCCAAAGAATCCAGAAGACTGCTTGCGGAATTAGTATTACTAATGATCAGGGTATTCTTATGACCAGCATTAATACTGTTGAACAGGGTAGGGAATTCCCACCGATTCCCTTTGGTAATTCGGAAATTGTTGTAAAATTAAATCGAGTTGTATTTTTACCTGGCAGTTATGTGGCCAGTTTTTGGATTATGAGTCCATCACTGCATATATATGTTATGACCCGAGATGGAATAGGTTTTGAGCTTGATCAGTCTCAAGTTTATGGCACATTCAATATAGATCATCGCTGGGGGTGTGTTTTTACCGATGTGAATTTCTCAATTAAGTAGGTACTTGGGAGTTTCTTTTGTTTCAAGATATGTTGGATGAATATAAGAAAAGAGAGCCTGATGGGCATGACGCATGGAATCTACTGGGTAATGAAAAAGAATTGTGGCATAGGGTTCGTTTATTAATAGCCTTAAAGTGGGCGTTAGAAAAAATCCCCGTGCCAGTTGAAGAAATGAAAGTCTTGGATGTAGGTTGTGGTGTCGGGCGCAGTTCAAGGGCCTTGCTTGAATTTGGGATAAGACCAGAAAATGTAGTTGGGATTGATTTGCGTCCTGGCACTATAGATTATGCTAGAAAGATTAATCCAGCAATTTCTTATCGTTTGGTAAATGATTTTGCTGACTGGCCTGAACCTGCCACCTTCCATTTGTGTATGCAGTGTACTGCTTTTAGTTCTATTGAAGGTAATGATCGACGTTTAAAAGTTGGTCAAATGATGGAAGCAATGTTAATTGATAATGGTTATATATTTTGGTGGGACAGAATCAGAGCTAATAAATTTGCTGGATATGATAACCTTATCCCATCTCAGTTTTTTACTCGCAGTTCACTTGTTGGCGGTTTTGAAGTTTCTTTAAGACCTTCTATCAAAGAAAGTCTTAGAAGCCAGAATAGATTTATTTATTCTTTGGTAAATATTTTAGAACCTTACTTTGGGTACGGAGTTTCCCATTTAGTGTCTCTATTTGAAAAGTGTCAAGTTACTTGAGGTTGAAGTGCGAATATTACTAATCGACAACGCTCTTGATACACATTCAGAGCGTTTTTTATCGTTGCTTTTGAATTCAGGTCATCAGGTAGGGCATGTCACTAACAAGCCTCGTCAACTTTTTTCAATTCGAGGCTATCATCATTTTCCCTACCCATCCCTTCCACAATTGAACAATGTACGACCTTATAGTTTCGGGAAATTTTTACGGGATACATTCTCAGGAAAGGAGTTACGCAGGATTTCGAGAGCCTTCAAGCCAGATGTAGTACATGTACTACTAATCAGTGCCAATGCCTATCATTGTGTTGTTAGCGGACTACAACCTTTAATTCTAACTGCTTTTGGTTCGGACATTAATGACCTGTTTGATTCCAAACAAAACGATTTGCTTTTGAAGAGACGAATTAGCCGAACACTTCAATTTGCAAATTGTGTTACAGCCGATACGCGTGAAATATTACAGCGGTGTGATATCTTAGCGGGGAGGAAACTGGCTACAAATTTATTTTATTTTGGTATTAATCTTGAACTTTTTCATCCTATATCCGAAGCTGAACGGGTTAAAGTAAAAAATGATTTGGGGATTCCGTTATCAGCGAATGTGATTTTTAGTCCTCGGCGCATCATTCCCAAGATGCGACACGAAACTGTTTTGACTGCTTTTGCCAATCTTGTTCACAAATCTGGTAGTGACGCTTTTTTGATATTCCGTAAATATGGGAGTTATTCTTCAGACTACCAGGCGGCTCTTGACAGCCAGGTACATCAATTCGGTGTAGTAGACCGGGTGTTGTGGTTGGAACAAACTGATTATGAAAACCTTCCTGCTCTCTATGGTATATCTGATGTGATAGTGAACATGCCGGAACAGGATGGTCTTCCCGTTGCCTTATTTGAGGCATCGGCCTGTAAAGTGCCGGTCATTACTTCACAATTACCCTCCTACAAAGAATTCCTATGTCAGGGTGCTTATTTTGAGGTGCCGGTAGGGGACGAGCAGATGTTATTGCAAATGATAAAATTCATTTTTGATGATCATGATGGGCAAATTGCGAAGTCCGTTCAAAAAAACCGGGCGCTCATTGAGCAGGTAGCCGATATCCGAAACTCCCGGCCCGCCATCGAGAACATATATACCCGTGTTATCAGTAGGGACCAGTAATAAGAGACTGGTGAGTGGTCTTATTCTGGTAACCAAACTTCATACGGATGCATCCTCTTACACTCCGACATTCCGCCCTTATCTCGCGGACATCCTTCGTCTGCTCATCAACACTCGTACACTTGAAGAGAACCGCTTCATCTATGGCCCAGTAGTGGATCGATATGCATTGGTAGAC
>JAHEMU010000394.1 GCA_024643485.1 Cytophagales bacterium | reverse complement strand
CCAAGCACAATGGTATTTTACCAAATTGTTAAAGAAGATGGAGGGAACGTCTATCCGATTGTCTCGAATCCGGAAATGAAAACTTGAATAGAAGGTGATTGGCTGATTCTATAAAACATATCAGCCTTGTATTCGCATGTTAAAAAATTGTGAATCGACTACTTGTTAATTGGCACTTTGTTAAGCAGGACCTTGATGATGTCATTGGTTTTGACATTATCGGCTTCTGCTTCGTAATTAAGAATGATGCGATGGTTCAAAACATCCATGGCCACTTCCTTGATATCTTCAGGCAGCACAAAATCTCTTCCTTCAAAATATGCCATGGCCCTTGCTGCAAGGTTCAGATTGATGCTGGCCCGTGGTGAGGCGCCAAACTGGATATATTGTGCTTCGTGTTCGAGTTTATATTCTTTTGGTTTTCTCGTAGCCGTTACCAGTTCAATGATGTATTTTTCCAGCGATTCGGATATCTTCACTTTATTGACTTCCTGACGGATGGCAAAAATATCCTCCTTTGTCAGGACTGCCTTTACATCGTAGTCGAATTGCATGTTAGAAATCCTCCTCATGATCTCGAGCTCATCTTCCTTGCTTGGATAGTTCACGAATACCTTAAGCATGAAACGATCTATTTGCGCTTCCGGCAGTGGATAGGTTCCCTCATTTTCAACAGGATTTTGAGTGGCCATTACAAGAAATGGACGATCCAATTGAAATGAAGTCTCCCCTATGGTGACTTGCTTTTCCTGCATGGCTTCCAGAAGAGCCGATTGTACTTTTGCTGGGGATCGGTTGATCTCGTCTGCCAGAATGATGTTTGCAAAGATTGGCCCTTTCTTAACTTCAAACTTTCCATCCTTCTGATTGTAGATCATTGTACCGACCAAATCTGCAGGTAGTAAATCAGGCGTAAATTGGATACGGGCAAAATCCAGATGGAGTACACGAGCAAGTGTGCTTATGGTTAGTGTTTTTGCAAGACCAGGCACACCTTCAAGCAAAATATGGCCATTGGTGAATAAGCCGATGAGCAATCTGTTGACCATATACTCCTGACCAACGACCACTTTGGCCACTTCCGAATATGCCTGTTTTATTTTTTGGTGATGCTCCTGTTGTGCTTCTGTAGCTGTCTCAAACGCCATAATCTCTTCTTTTACCCTTAATTTTAGCGCAAAAATAAAGAATTAGGTTCAAAATTAGTTATAAATGGATGGAATCGGATTTAAAGGCCCCGTTCCTTCGACTTTGAACAAATCATTAGATCATGTCTAAAACTTTTGTTATCGGTGATATTCACGGTTCTCATCGCGCTTTGTTGCAGTGTCTTAAAAATTCTGCATTTAACTATGATTGTGACACCTTGATTTGTCTGGGAGATGTTTGCGATGGCTGGCCCGAAACAAGCAAGGCAATTGATGAACTTCTTAAGATCAAGAACTTGATTTATGTCCTGGGCAACCATGATTTTTGGGCCCTTGATTGGATGGAAACCGGACAGGCCAATGAGATGTGGCTTGGACAGGGTGGACAGGCCACCATAGATTCATATGCAGGGATGGAGCCTGAGGCACATGCCGTTTTTCTTCGAAAAGCATTGCCCTATTACCTTAAAAACAATCAATTATTCGTTCACGCAGGCATTCAAGTTAATCAACCATTGTTCAAACAGGGCATTCAGACCTTCCTTTGGGACAGAAGTTTTGCTCAACGTGCCAAGGAAAAACATGATATGCACAACAAGAGGAAGTTAACGCAATATGAAGCTGTTTTTATCGGACATACCCCCATCCTTGAAGCCAGACCAAGACAATACTGTGAAGTGTGGATGATGGATACTGGCGCTGGATGGTCGGGGGTGCTATCGATGATGAATGTTGAAAATTTAGAATGCTTTATTAGCGATTCTGCTCAGAAGTTGTACCCTGGAATCGAGGGAAGAAGAAAATTCTAAAACTCTATCACTTCTGCTCCTCTGGGATTAACCAAATAGGAGTTAATCAAATTCTGGACGATACGATTTTCCTTACTTGCTTTAATAAAGTCTTTGGCTGATTCAAAATCTGCCAGCGTCTCAGCTTTATCAATGAAGCCAAATCCAAGATAAGTGCCCTTCTCAACCAACACAACAGATCGTTCATTGTTTTTTCTTCCTCTGCCAATGATAGCCACTGAACTTCCTTCTTCTGCAAATGAAGCTATGGCCTTATCTATTCTGCTGTTGTATTTCTTTACCTTCTCAACTCCCATACAAGCCCCTTTGCACTCACCTGTTTGATAGCTAAAGCAAAGCCCTTTGGCCACCTGCAAGCCAGATAACTTGGGACACAAATCAAATTCACGAACTTTCTCCCACATGAAATTCCAGGCATCTCCTTTAGTGCTAAAACTGATAAGCGGCAATGAACCCCGGCTGACTGTATTTATACTAAAACGCAAGTATCCTGCACGATCTTCATAATCGTAAATCCCCCACTCTTCTGTTTTGTGCTTTTGCGCCAGGTTGTATTTCGGCCATAGTCTTCTGATCTCTTGCGACTCCAAAATCAGTGCGATCAATTCACTCCCGGTCAATTCATAAGTGATGTGATGGATTTCATTTCTAATGTTGGATCGATTCCATTCACGAGCCTCGCCAGTAAAATGACCGGCAATTCTCTTCTTAATATTTATCGCCTTCCCCACATAGATGATATTACCTCGTGC
>JAHEMU010000393.1 GCA_024643485.1 Cytophagales bacterium | reverse complement strand
TTCGTTAAATTTATAACAAAACGAAGCTTTGGCTCAAGTGGAGCGAGGGAAAAGACAGAGTTGCTGTTCCTCCCGCCCGCCACATAGCCCCGAGCGTTGTAGCCAATTAATGATACTACATCCTAGATAAATTAATATAAATAAGTACTTAATTAAATTTGCAAATTTCGATTATATCATTAAAAATGCGTGTTTAATCATAATAATATAGAAAATAAACGTTTTTAAATGTTTAATATTTGTAAGTAAATAAATATAATAATAAATTTAGTATTATATAATTTAATATTACGAATATGAACATAAGTAAATGCCATTCATCCCCCACCTTACTTTTTATTTGTTAATTCAACTTCCTTATGTATTTGGTTGTTCAACGAATAAATTAATTGAACCTCTAATTACTACACTGGAAATTAGGGATTACAAAAATTTTAAGTCGGTCAGCGAGATGATTTCATTCAGTAAAGAAATCTCAAAAATGGACAATAGTTCTTTTCGAAGAGACGATTTTAAATCATTTGGATAAATTTATATGGAATTTGTAGATGAGATAAATACTCTTTATTCGAATGAAAATGATAAAGATATAGAAAGAAAGTCAATAGAAATATTTGAAAAGTATAAAAAGGTAATTAAAATAACAGATGATTCCATTGAGCCGCTTGTTAACGCTAGATTTTATTGGGATGTTATGAATGAGGATCGAATATACGCTATCAATGATACTGTTTATAAAGTTATTGATGATTTGAATATATTATATACTAAAATGGAAAATTTGCAAATTTTAACCAACACCAATTCAATTGACAACATTGATAAAAGTCTTCAAATTTTAAAATATGGTATAGATTCAAAGACTAATACATTGATAACGAGTAGAATAGATGCATCTACTCAAGATTGTTGGACTGAACTACCTTATGTAAGAGCTTGGGGTACTAAAGATCCAAATGGTTGCAGGGATGATCGAAGAGTCGTAATTGTTGCTCAATATTATTGGGTAGGCTCAAATAATTATTTTGCTCCATATTTTGATTTACAAGTAGTTCCTGAAAGAAAATATGCTATTCAATGTAAATGGACCGAAGATAGTTATGTAACGAATTTACATTGGCTAGGCGGAGATGCGGATTTTGAATGGAATATTAATACAAATAAATCAACTTCAATTATTATTCCTGCGATTTCTTATAATAATACTAACAGAAAAACTATTTTTAGTGATGCAATAGGTGATTATGAGACTTTGCATCCAACTAAAGACCCATCCTTAGCGTTGCAGTTCATTTCCGGAGAAGCATATACGCAAGGTACAGGTTCTTCTAATTCGGCAATTTTAAATTGTGACTATCAGTAAAATGAAAATTTAAAAATGAAAATTAAAAAATCAATCATAATAGTAGTGATGCTGTGTATTTCTATTATTTCATATTCACAGAGAACCTTTAAAGGCGATACTCTAGAATTTAGGTTAGAAGCAACTTATTCACGATTTCAGATTGTTGCAGAAAAGGTGGATCAATTTTATCCACCTAATTATGCTTGTGATATGGCTGGAGGAACAGTATACGTTGGAAAATATATCAAAAATAACTACCTCTATACAGGTTTTTCCGCAAGAATCAAGTTTCCTCGATCACCTTATGTGATTCAGGAAGGACCAAATACATTCAATTTTACTCATCCGGATGTAGATTGGAGCATGGATAGAGCAACTTCACGAACAAAGTATTTGTATGAAATTCCCATTGGCTTTGAACTTAACTTTAAAAAACATCCAATTATCTTAGACCCCAATTTCACTATCAGATTCTGGGATTATGAAACTTCTAAATTTATGGATCCATTTCGTGGTGATATTGAATTTCTTTTAGGATTAAGGATAAAACATAAAATAACTGAAAATTTACTTTTTTCTGTACATTATAATCATGCCCTGGATGCTAGCCTTAAAACAGGAAATATAAAAAGATCCTGGAGTTATGTGGACTCATATATTGATCAAGTAGTATATAGGACAATGAGTGCTGGATTCGGGTTAGAATATAAATTCAAAAATTAAATTAATATTTATTCGATTACAAGCAAGCCTCTCTCTAAAGAATAGGCTTGCTTAAAGTATCACAAATTAATTATATTGATAATGCGATTCGAGAAAAGATCCTGTTAGGCTTAGAAAAGTCTTATAAGAAATTGTTACAAACAAAGAAGGATAGAAATCTAGATTTCGTTGTTTCGGGTAATGGCTAGGTAATTAGAATCAAGGCAAAAGATTGTTAGGCCAAATTTACTGGCTACAACATGGGCTAAACTTCAGTCGGGCCCGCTTCTGCAACTTGATATTTCACCACTTTTTCTCGCCAAAGCTATGCTTTGGTATTTTTTTGATTAGATTTATTATAAAACATAGCTTTGGCTAGGGGGTGGAGGTTGGATTAGGATTTCCCTTCGAGCTGGCCCAACCGAAAGTTTAGCCTTGGCGTTGCCGTTCATTGTGGGAGGCCGACGTGCAAATAAATAAGTTAGTTTAGAATTGTATATTTGTACGTAAAGAAATTCGTATTGATCAAATGAGTAGTAAATCCCAATTAGAAGTAGAAAATAGGCTGATTTCGATAGTTAAACAAGATGAGCAAGATTATATCAGCTTGACTGATATGGTGAGAGATGCAGAAGGTTCTGACCATATTCGTAACTGGATGAGAAATCGCAACACAGTAGAGTTCATT
>JAHEMU010000067.1 GCA_024643485.1 Cytophagales bacterium | reverse complement strand
TGCCAATTTATGTACCCCAGGCACTAACGTAGTGATGAATGGTGAACTTGTTACCGGGCATTGTTATAATTCAACATCCGAAACTTTTCACGGTGATCAATGGGTGACAGTGGAGGTTCGTGTATATGGAGATTCCCTCATCCAGCACTTTGTTGGGGATCAACTTGTTTTAAGCTACGAAAAACCTCAAATCGGAGGTGGAGCCATCGATGGTTTTGCTCCCGGGCTTTTTAAAGATGGTACCCTGCTGGAAAGTGGATATATTACGATTCAAAGTGAAAGTCATCCAACGCAGTTTAGAAAAATTGAACTACTAAATTTGGAAGGATGCACCGATAAAAAAGCCAGCAACTACCAGCCTTGGGTGCTGAAAAATCGTTCGGAGTCTTGTGAATACAACGATTAATTCTCAAAATCTCGTTTAGAAATGTCAAAGTTCACTTCCTACGACGAAGTTTTAACCTTTTTATACAACCACCTTCCTATGTTTCAACGTATCGGTGGTCAGGCCTACAATAAGGATTTGTCTAAAACAATCCACATGTTGAATTTGATGGGAAATCCACAACGTCGATTTAAAACAATACATGTAGCCGGCACCAATGGAAAAGGCAGTACCTCTCATATGCTGGCATCGGTTTATCAAGAGGCGGGTTATAAAACTGGATTATACACTTCCCCTCACTTGGTTCGATTTACAGAGCGAATTAAGATCAATGGAATTGAAATGTCCGAGCAGCGGGTATTGAAATTCATGAATGATTATCACCAGATTATAGACGAACTACAACCCTCTTTTTTTGAGGCAACAGTGGGTATGGCTTTCGATTACTTTGCAGACGAAAATGTCGATATTGCGATAATTGAAGTAGGGATGGGCGGAAGATTGGATAGTACAAATGTGGTACGGCCGTTGGCTTCTATTATAACCAATATTGGATTTGATCATCAACAATTTTTGGGAAACACCTTACCATTGATCGCAGAAGAAAAAGCGGGTATCATTAAAGAAGGGATTCCCGTTGTGGTGGGGACTTTTCAAAAGCAAACATTTCCTGTTTTTGAGAAAAAAGCATTAGAAATGAATGCTCCGCTTTATCGTTCAGACACCATTACCTTAACTGGAGAAATACAATATTTTCACGTAGAACACGATGGTTTTAAACTAAAACAGATAGAAACAGATCTGCTAGGTATTTATACGAAATGGAATATTCCAGGGGTGCTAAAGGTATTGGAGGTTGTTCAACCTTTCTTGCCAATATCAACGGATGCGATTAAACGGGGTTTGAAAAATACGATTAAAAATACCGAGTTGAGGGGGCGATGGGAAGTGTATGAAAGCACCCCATTAACTATTTGTGATACGGGGCATAATGAAGACGGAATTAGGGCGATTTTGATGCAAATCAATTCCCTTTCTTATGATCAACTTCATCTGGTTTGGGGAAGTGTTAACGATAAAGATATAAATAAGGTGCTTAAGTTATTACCCAAAGATGGAATTTACTATTTTTGCCGCCCGGATATCCCAAGAGGACTCGATGCAAAAGAATTACAATCTGCAGCAAAGGTTCTTGGTCTAGAAGGAAAGGTGTACGAATCCGTAAAATCAGCTGTTGCAGCCGCACAAAAAAAGGCTGGAACGAGTGATTTGGTTTTTGTAGGCGGAAGTACTTTTGTGGTGGCAGATTTATTAAAATAGGAGCATGAGCAGGCAGAAACTCAAAAAATTTGAAGAAAATAAATCCAGAGATAATGTAATCGAGGATGGTAAACCATTCTACAATTCGATTAAAGGGAACTGGAATTCAGATTTTTTCAAAAATTCAAATGAAATTACGCTTGAATTGGCGTGTGGAAGAGGGGAATATAGCATTGGAATGTCACAAAAATTCCCCGAGCGAAATTTTGTTGGCGTTGATTTAAAAGGAGATCGACTTTGGAAGGGAAGTGGCGTGGCAATCGATCAAAAGCAAGAAAACGTTGGGTTTTTAAGAACCGATATTTTACTTCTCGAAAACTTCTTCGACCAGCAAGAAGTAAATGAGATTTGGGTAGTTTTCCCTGACCCACGTCCTAGAAAACGGGATGCCAAGCGCCGATTGATGCACGATCGTTATCTCGATGTGTATAAAAAAGTGATTAAACCGGGTGGCGTTGTTCGCTTAAAAACGGACAATACTGACTTCTTCGAATATGCACTAGAAGTATTGAAGGAAAGGACGGATATCACTGGATTGATACATACTTTTGATGTGTATGAATCGGAGTACCGGCCAGAATGTCATGAAATAACTACGAGATACGAAGCTAAATTCTCCCAAGAAGGTCATAAAATAAAGTATTTGCGCTTTAGCTTTCTGTAATTAATCACTTATCTTTCGCCCAATTTGAAGGAGAATTAGATGAATAATAAATATATATGCATTCACGGGCATTTTTATCAGCCACCGAGAGAAAATGCATGGTTAGAAGAAATTGAGCTACAAGACTCTGCTCACCCTTTTCACGATTGGAACGAGCGAATTGCTTACGAATGTTATGGGCCAAATACGGCCTCTCGTATTCTTAATGCGGAAGGTAAAATCATTGAAATCACCAATAACTATAGCCGGATAAACTTTAATTTTGGACCAACCTTGCTCAGCTGGATGGAAGCCAAAGACAACGAGTTCTATCGAGGTATTTTAGAGGCGGATAAAATGAGTATGAGTAGGTTTGGTGGGCATGGTTCGGCTATGGCTCAGGTATATAACCACATCATCATGCCGTTGGCGAATCGTCGCGATAAAGAAACTCAAGTCATTTGGGGAATAAAGGATTTTGAAAGCCGATTTAACCGCCAGCCGGAAGGAATGTGGTTGGCAGAGACGGCAGTTGATATAGAAACGCTGGAGGTGTTGGCTTCCAATGGAATTAAATTCACCGTTTTGGCACCTCGTCAAGGGCAGAATTATAAATTATTTGGTGAAGATCAATGGCGTAATGGCATTGACACCCGTTTACCCTATCGATATATTTTGCCTTCTGGAAAGGAAATTTACCTTTATTTTTATGATGGTGACTTGTCGCAAGCGGTTGCTTTCAATGGGCTGTTAGACAATGGACTTCATTTTGCCGATCGGCTACTAGGAGCATTTACAAAGCCCAAAGATGAAATGGAATTGGTACACATTGCAACTGATGGTGAAAGTTATGGACACCACCATAAGCACGGTGATATGGCACTTGCCTTTTGTTTGGAGCACATTGATCAACATAAACAAGCAAATCTTACGAATTACGGGCAGTTTCTTGAGATTACCAATCAGTTTGGAGAGTGTAATATACACGAAAGGTCATCCTGGAGTTGTGTTCACGGTGTGGAAAGATGGAAAGATGATTGCGGTTGTGACAGCGGAGGACACGGTGATTGGAATCAGAAATGGAGAAAACCTTTGCGTGAATCTTTAGACTGGTTGCGTGATGAACTAAATAAATCCTTTGAATCTAAGGCGGTTGACGTATTAAATGATCCTTGGGATGCAAGAAATCAATACATTGACGTTATTCTAGATAGGCAAGCTAGGAACATTTCTAATTATTTGAATGAACACCCTTCCGATAACAATTTGGTGATTAAAGGAATGAGGTGGCTCGAAATGCAGCGAAACGCCTTATTAATGTACACCAGCTGTGGATGGTTTTTTGATGAAGTTTCCGGCCTAGAAACGACTCAAATTTTACAATATGCGTGCCGCGCCATGCAGATCCATTACCAGCTTACAAAAATTGATCTGGAACCGGAGTTTTTAAGCATGTTAGAGCAAGCTCCTAGTAATCTACCGGAATTTGCGAATGCTAAGGGAGTGTATGAAAAGTATGTGATCCCAACTCGACTCGATTTGGAAAGAGTGGGAATGCACTTTGCAGTTGCATCTCTTTTCGAAAAAGACTCAGAAGCAATCAAAATATTTAATTATTCAGCCACTAATGTTACCTGTGAACGTAGAGAAGGCGGAATTCAAAAATTCATTTGTGGGGTAACCAATATTCGATCAAAAGTTACTTTTTCTCAGCGACAGTTTACCTACGCCGTTTTATATCTCGGTCAGCATAATATTATTGGAAATATATCCTTGGATATGGCACCGGAGACCTATATCGAAATGCGAAATCAACTCTGCGTGTCGTTTGAAGAAAGTAGAGTAGGGGATTTAATCGGTTTGATGCAAACTTTCTTTGGTCCGAAGAAATTTACCATGTGGCATTTATTCCGCGACCAGAAAAGGAAAGTCATTAATCAGTTGTTAGAAGAAAATCTTCGACAAGTAGAAAATAGCTTCAGGAAAATTTATAATAGGGATTATCCGATGATCAATATGTTGAAATCATCAGAAATTCCAATCCCTCGTCCTTATGTAGCCACATTGGAGTATGTCTTGAATGCAGATTTAAGAAAATGCCTTCAGGGGGATAAAATTGATTTGGATGAATTGGAGCGGTTAGCTCACGAATTTAGCAAGTGGGGAGTGTCTGTTCAAGACGATAAAGCAGTAGAAAAACACGCTTCAGAACGCATTTACCGATCAATGAAAAAATTATTTAAGTACGCGGATGAAATTGATCGAATCATCAGAATTAATCGATTCTTCGAATACTTAAAAATTTTCAATTTAACTCCGGATATCAGTCACAGTCAAAATGTATATTTTTACCTTTACGGTATCCACAAGAAAAATGGTAAAATACACAATAAAGAATGGTTTGATGTATTTACTTTGCTCGGTAAGCATCTTCAAATAAGCGTTGAGTAATGTGTTATGACATTTCATATTTAACTAAAAAACAAATCGATTATGCCAAGCGTTACGGCACTGAGGCGGATGTGGAAGAGTTAAAGAAGAAATTGCCTGCCACCTACCACACCAGTGGATTTGAGCATAAAAATATACCTATTGTAACTGAATCGGGCAAATGGAATGCGTTTTCTTGGGGGTTAATCCCGCAATGGGTTAAAACAGAAGATGATGCAATAAAAATCAGGAGATCCACTCTGAATGCACGTGGTGAGACCATTTTTGATAAACCAGCATTTAAAAAGGCCAGTTTGTGCCAAAGGTGTTTGGTTATCGTGGATGGTTTTTTTGAAATGCATCACAAAGGGGGTAAATCCATTCCTTTTTATATAAGCAGAACCGATGGGCAACCATTTGCTTTAGCAGGAATTTGGGATGAATGGATGAACCCAGAAGATGGAACATTGACCAATACCTGTGCAATTATTACTACAGATGCGAATAAACGGATGTCGGTCATACATAACAATCCAAAAGTTTTGGAACGTGGTGGACCTAGAATGCCGCTAATTTTACCTTTTGATAAAGAACAGCAGTGGCTAGATTCTTCCTTGCCAAAAGAACATGTTCAACAACTAATTTTACCATTTCCAGAGTCGGAATTGACCGATTTTACCGTCCCTCCTTTAAGGGGGAAGGCCTCTGTTGGAAATAATCCACGAGCAATTAAACAATATTTATACCCGTCGTTTGGTGCGGAACAACAATCGTTATTTTAATTTAATTTTAAAGCTATGTTTACTGGAATAATTGAGGAATTTGGAGAAATTACAGCGATTGATAGAGAAAAAAATAACATAACCTTCACGGTATCGAGCGCCTTGGCCCATGAATTGAAAGTAGATCAAAGTGTTGCTCACAATGGCGTGTGTTTAACGGTAATTGAGGTTGACCAAAACACTCATAAAGTAACTGCTATACAAGAAACGCTAGATCGTTCTAATTTGAGCAGTTGGGAGAAAGGACATAGGGTAAACTTGGAGAGATGTATGTTGAATAACGGTAGATTTGACGGGCATATTGTACAAGGCCATGTGGATACAATTGGAAAAGTAACTAGCAAAGAGGATCAAAACGGAAGCTGGAAGTTTAGAATTGAATACGAATCGACAGAGCACGTAATGGTTGAAAAAGGATCAATAACGGTTAATGGGATAAGTTTGACATGTTTTGAATGTCGAGATAATGGATTCTCAATTGCAATCATTCCATATACCATGGACCATACCAACATGGGTACCTTGCAAATTGGAGATCGAGTGAATCTAGAATTTGACATTGTTGGAAAATATGTTCAGAAGATGATGCAAGCACATCGATAATATGAGAAATCTTGTTTTCCTTATTAAGTTTTTTCTTTATTGGCTGGGCATTTTTACGCTGATAAAATTATCTTTTTTACTTTATCCACATTCACAATCCGGTGAGTTATCCTTCGAAGAGGTAGTAGGTGTTTTGTTCCATGGTAGTATTTTGGACGGATCCGTCACTGCTTATTTTACTGCAATAATTGCTTTAATGGTGCTCATTCAGCAGTTTGTTTTAATTTCTTTATCCACGTTTTTCTACAAGTTTCATCGAGTTCTATTATTTATTGTCTTGTTTATTGCTGCAATAGATATGCGGCTTTATGAATATTGGGGATTCCGTTTAGATAATACCCCTTTTTTGTATTTAAAAACGCCTGAAATTGCTTTTGGTTCATTGACATTTATGGACTTTTTTGTGCCTATAATTATTTCAATTACCCTATTTGGAGCATTAATAAAGTTAACAGATAAGTGGTTGAAATGGCCTGAGACCGACGGCACTCAACCGTTTTTACATGCTGCACTGCTGATAATAATAATGGGGATTATCTTTATTCCTGCAAGGGGAGGACTTGGTATTGCACCAGTGAATTTGGGAAGCGTATATCATTCTGAAAAAACATATTTAAACCACGCAGCGATCAATGTAATTTGGAATTTTGGTTTTTCAATTTCTCAATATGGAAAAATAGACCAGCCGATTTCAGAAGATGAGAAAAAATGGGCTTCGGGATTTTCAGAACAATTACTCCAAAATAATTTAATTGAGAAAGGGGCATGGTTAAAAGATAAATCGGATGTTCTATTAATCATTGTGGAGTCTCTTTCAGATAATTTTATTGATTTAAAGCATGAAAACCGTGAGGTAACACCATTTTTAAACCAATTAAAAAAGGAATCCATCTATTTTTCGCAAGTATACAGCAGTGGCGATCGCACGGACAAAGGGCTTGTTTCCATACTAAGCGGATACCCTTCACAATCAAAAACCAGTATTATCAATTATCCGAAAAAAGTGGAGTCTTTACCTTCATTGTTCAAGACATTTAAATCAAACGGATATTTTACTTCCTTTCTGTATGGAGGAAATATAGATTTTGCAGGAATGAGGGCCTATATACAATCCGGGAGCCCAAATCAGATAACTAGTGAGGACTATTTTCCCAGTGAGACCTTAGGGGCAAAATGGGGGGTGCATGATCATGTCGCTTTAGATACCTTGGCGAGACAGATTTCTTCAATCAATTCCCCATTTTTTAGTACGGTTCTTACACTAAGCAGTCATGAACCATTTGATGTGCCAGGTAAAACGTATTTTGAAGGAACAACCTTGCGAACGAAATTTATTAATGCTGTATCATATACCGACCATGCACTGGAAACATTGATTACCAAATTGAAGAAATCTCCAAAATGGGATCATTTATTAGTTATAATAGTAGCAGATCACGGACATCGATTACCAGGGAATTTGAGTGTAGAAGATTTGGAACGGTTTCATATTCCAATGTATTGGTTAGGAGGAGCGCTTCAAGTACCACCTATGAATGTAGATAAGGTGATTTCTCAATCGGATTTGCCCGCCATGCTGCTTTCTCAATTCAATTGGGAACACTCAGACTATACCTTCAGTAAAAATTCCATCAGTTCGAAAATAAATAATTATGCGTTTTATAATTTTAAAGGGGGAATTGGATGGATCACTGATTCTACCTCGTTTATATACGATACCAATATAAATCAAATATTGTTTGAAAAAGGAACTACTAAAAAGGAATACCCAATGGCTTTTAAACAATTGATTGAAATGGATTTTAATGACCGATAATTGTAAATTGAAGAAATTAATTCAAGCAAATGGAGTTACACGTATTAAATACAGGCAAATTTAAGTTAGACGGAGGTGCTATGTTCGGCGTGGTACCGAAAGTATTATGGCAAAAATCGATTGAGCCAGATGAAAATAATTTATGCACCTGGGCGATGCGATGCTTGTTAATTGAAGATGGAAATCGATTGATTTTAATTGATACTGGCTTAGGTGATAAGCAGGAAGAGAAGTTTTTTAAGCATTATTACCGATCAGAAACACAAACGCTTGCGAAGGGATTAAATCAGTTGGGGTTTTCCATTGAGGATGTTACTGATGTATTTTTGACTCACCTTCATTTCGATCATTGTGGAGGAGCGGTAAATCGAAATTCATCCGGAAAATTCGAGACCGCTTTACCCAACGCCACTTATTGGAGCAATGCGTCCCATTGGAAGTGGGCTACAGAACCAAATAAACGTGAACGAGCTTCCTTTTTGTCTGAAAATATTTTACCAATACACGAAAGTGGTCAATTAAAAATGGTTGAAACGGGTGTACGCACCGATGATTTACCGTTTGATGTGCTGTTTTTTGATGGTCATACCGAAAAACAAATGATTCCAATCATTGAATATAAAGGGAGAAAAGTAGCCTATGTTGCTGACCTACTTCCGTCACATGCGCATTTGCCTATACCCTATGTTATGGGGTATGATACCAGGCCATTATTGACTATGACTGAAAAGGAAGAGTTTTTAAATATGGCTGAAAGGAATAATTTCGCATTATTTTTTGAGCATGATTCCCAATTTGAATGTGCCGATCTACAAAGAACTGAAAGGGGAATTATTCTAAATAAAACATTTAAGTTAAGTGAACTATGAAAAATATTGGAATTGCGTTGTCTGGAGGAGGAGCAAGGGGAATAGGACATTTGGGAATGCTGAAAGCCTTGGACGAAGTTGGGATAAAACCTGAAATTTTGAGTGGAACCAGCGCGGGGTCAATTGTAGGTTCACTTTATTCATATGGATATTCGCCAGACGAAATATTAGGTTTTGTAAAGGCTACAAGTGTGTTTTCTTCCCTTCGGCCTTCGTTGTCTTTTAAAGGGTTAATGAATATCGATTCTTTAGGTGAGATAATTAGAAAATACATTCCGGAGGACGATTTTTCATCATTAAAAATTCCACTTACCATAACGGCTACGGATGTTGTAAAGGGGAATACTGCCTACATTACTTCGGGGTCGGTGAGTGAAGCAATTATGGCTTCTAGCTGTATCCCTGTATTTTTTAATCCAGTAAAAAGGGATGAACAGGTATTGGTAGATGGAGGGATACTCGATAATTTACCAGCATCTATAATTCGGAAAAAGTGCCGATTTTTATTCGGTTTACATACGAATCCAATATCTTCTGATTTTGAAGTGAAATATGTAAAATCCATCATTGAAAGAAGTTTATTGATGGCAATTAATGGAAATACCATAAAAAGTAAAGAATTTTGTGATGTCATAATTGAGCCTCCTTCAATGGGAAAATTTAGCGGATTTGATTTGAAAAAGGCAGATGAAATGGTGGAGGTAGCCTACCATTATACAAAGAAATTTATTGAAAAGAATAGAAAGAATTGGAAAATATGAGCGATTTTAAAACGGCGATAATAAATGGAATACCAGAAAATTTGCCAGAAACACCAGCGTACGATCATTCGATTAATCACGCCCCAGTAAGAAAAGACATCCTAAATAAGGAAGAGAAAAAGCTAGCTATACGAAATGCTCTGAGGTATTTTCCGGAGAAGTTTCATTCGGTACTTGCGCCTGAATTTGCAGAAGAACTCAAAAAGTACGGCCGTATTTATATGTATAGGTTCCGACCTACCTACGATATGTTCGCAAGATCTGTTCATGAATACCCTCATAAATCAATTAAGGCCGCGGCGATTATGATGATGATTCAGAATAACTTGAATCCTGAAGTAGCGCAACACCCTCATGAATTAATTACTTATGGTGGAAATGGTGCTGTTTTTCAAAACTGGGCTCAATACTTGATAACAATGAAATATTTGTCGGAAATGACAGATAACCAAACCTTACACATGTATTCAGGGCATCCAATGGGGCTATTC
>JAHEMU010000066.1 GCA_024643485.1 Cytophagales bacterium | reverse complement strand
CGATGGTAATAGTCCCGGTTTTGTCCAATACCACATCAGTAATTTTGTGTGCCAATTCCAGCGCCTCCGCATTTTTAGTAAGAATGCCCAAACTTGCTCCCTTCCCAATTCCGGCCATCACGGCAGTTGGAGTCGCCAACCCCAACGCGCAAGGACACGCAATAACTAGAACGGTTACCATGGCCAAAAACCCAATGGTTTGTCCTTGATCTCCTCCAAATACAGTCCAAACAACAAAACTTAATAGGCTTAAAGTAATTACCGTAGGAACGAAGACACTGCTGATTTTATCAGCTAGTTTTTGAATGGATGCTTTCGAACCTTGAGCCTCCTCCACCATACGAATTATACTTGCTAGCAATGTGTTTTTTCCAATTTGAGAAGCCCTTATGTAAATGCTCCCCTGTTGATTTAAAGTCCCAGCAAACACCTTAGCTCCTTCCTCCTTTTTCACAGGCATCGGTTCTCCGGTGATGCTACTTTCATCGACAAAGGAACTACCCTCAATAACTACTCCATCAACAGCAAGTTTTTCTCCTGGCTTCATTAAAAGTTGTTCATCCAGATTAATTTCTCCAATGGGAATCATTATTTCAGTCCCATTTCTGATAACCGTTACCTCGGATGGAGCTAGCCCCATCAGTTTTTTTATGGCTGTTGCGGTACCCCGCTTTGCTTTTTCTTCTAAAAATCGGCCGAGAAGTATAAAAAAAATAATAACCGCTGCTGATTCAAAATAAACATGAGCAGAAAAGCCAGCATTTTCCAAAAGTTGGGGAAACAAAGTATTAAAAACACTGAAAGAATAAGCGATAAAGGTACTCAAAGCAACCAGCGTATCCATATTCGCCGACCGATGTTTTGCTTGCTTAAAAGCCGTAACAAAAAATTCTCTTCCAAACCAAAACAACACAGGTGTTGTGAGAATCCATTGGATATAATTGGCAGGTGGCCAGTTCATCCAAAACATCCCCAATAAAAATACGGGGAACGACAGTAAAAAAGTAAAGATTAAATTCCGCTTCATAGCTTGTAAGCGGGCTTCCTTCTCTTTTTGCAATTCTTCCCAAGAGGCCCCTCGTAGATCGAGGTCATAGCCAATGCCTTTAAGCACTTCACGAAGCAATTCAGGGGAAGTTAATGCACCATTGTACTCCACTAAAACCGTTTCAGCAGCTAAGTTTACGGTGGCTTTCGAAACCCCTTCCGTGTGACTCAGCATACTTTCTACACTACCCGCACAAGCTGCGCAGGTCATGCCAATTACAGGAAATTGATTTTTTGATAAATTCTCCAACACCATAAAGTACTAATTCTATTCAATTACAACAATATAGAGAATAGATTAAGTTCTCAATCATTCACGATTATGCCATTTAACCTTACAAATGAAGTCCACATTCTGTTTTTGGGTGATTATTCCATCTTCCCGTACGGTCATCTCCCGGCTTGGTACAATGTTTACAACCGATACTAGAATACCCTTGTTTTACAAGTGGATGAAAAGGAAGGTTATTTTCTTTGATAAATAATTCTCTTTCTTCTTTTTTTATGTCCAATAAGGGGTAAAATTTCAAAATCCCACCTCTCATTTCAAAAATATCTAAGCTAGCTCTGTGGTCACTTTGCCATTTCATTAAACCGGATATCCAAACCTTATGTTGATGTTTAAATTGTTGTAAAGGCTGCACCTTATTTACAGAACAGCAAAAATCAGGATCCTTTTTCCATGTTTCCTCACGGGTCGTAAAATCATGAAATTCCTTAGGTGCCGTTACGTTCACCACTTTAAGTTTATACTGTCTACTTAACTTTTCTTTATATTGAATTGTTTCATCAAAATGATATCCTGTATCAATAAACAAAACCTCTTGTTCAGGTCGGGCTGTTGAAAATAAACGCAATAGAAAGGCTGATGTAGCTGCAAACGAAGAAGTTAACATCACCTCTTCGGGTTTAAAATCATTGTATAACTCAGCAATTCGCTCCTCAACACTTAATAACCGATACTTTTTATTAAGGGCTTCGATAAACTTTACCTTTTCTTCCGAAACTTCATTCACTATCATAAAAATCACATTTAATCCCCACGAATGAATTAAGGGATTCATTCCCGGAGAGCTTTAACATTAGGTTAATGCAATTATGTAATTGGGAGGTTAGCTGGTGAGTATAAAAATCTAATTATTTTCTCTTTTGAAAACCAATTAGTTACTCATTTTACCAAATAAAATTGGCTTATAAAATGACAAACGAAGGTAATCAATTGATGCTTAGTTATCAAAGAATAAATTGAAAAATTATTTCAATAAATTATCAAATATCATTGCAGTTAGCTGATAATAAATAGTAAAAATGAAAGTTTTGTGCCTAAATTTTAATGCCAAATGGACGTTTAGTTTCTAGTAAAACCTTCCATATGATCCACAAAATTACCCGACGTATCCATGTATCCCTTCATACAAGCGGCGGTCATACACGAATGTACAGGCAGAATAAATAAAATATCACCTATTGCAACGGATTCTAATAAAGATTGATCCGCTTTTATTATTCCATGTTCTTGTGAAACACTCATGAGTTTATTCTCAGATTCAGAGGAAACCCAATGATCCTTTTTCCAAGTAACAAGCTTACCGAATTCACCTGGCAATCGATCTTTTGAAAAATGAACCCCACCACCGTATACAATTACCTGCATACGTTCTTTATTTATAGAAATTATAGGGCAAGCCATAGAAACTGCAATATCCTCTTCTTTGCAACTCCCCAATTTTTGTTGGGTTAAATCATAAAAAATAAAATTTCCTGGGCTAACTGAATCTAGCCCCTGAAAACTTTCTGAGAGGCTGCAGGAGGGGGTGTCACCATAATTCACTTCTGGAATAAAATCCTCTTTCGAGTATTTCCTTTTTAACTCCATTAATTGGAATAAAGACCTTTCAAAAATGCGAATTACGTCCGAGGGAGATTCCGCATGGTAAGTATCACCCGCATGGCAATAAAACCCTTTAAAATATGTCTTTTCCGATGCGTTTATCTGTATAATTAGTTGATCAATTAATTTGACATCTGATGGTTTAATACCTGTTCTTCCGTACCCAGTATCGATATCAATCCAAATACCCACGGTTTGATTTAGCTGATTCTGTAAAGCGAGCAAGGTAGATAAAGCATCGACAAGAAGCAGTAGTGGCTGCCTTTCTAAAATATTATTTATTCTATTTATTTGAAGTACGTTAAATGGAAATGCAATGGTGATATCTTCCCATTGTCCGGCAAAGTATTCTGCCATTTTAACCGAAGAAACCGTGATATGCTTAACACCAAATGAACGTATTAATTCACCAATTAACTTGGATTGATGCGTTTTCATATGAGGCCGAAGAAGGGTTCCTGACAAACTACATTTATCGACCATTCGGGATAAGTTACGTTTCACCTTGCCCAAATCAACAACTAACACCGGTTCTGTAATAAGGTGAATTAACTTTTCCATTTTTCCTATATAAAAAGGGGACTTCCCTTCTCCCCCGGAGTTAAGATAAATAACTCCAATCCAAACGACAAATTATAAATACTTATCTTTTTTTAAACGGATTTTAATTTTCATCAACAAACACCTCTTCATTTTGGCTTTGAAGTAATAAAATTTGAAAGAAGGGGGTTGATAATTTTTCAATACTGAAAATAACGTCCGTTATTTGTGAAAAATTAAACACATCATGTCAAAAACCGGCGTATTACTTGTAAACCTTGGAACCCCTGACCAACCCACTGTAAATAAAGTGAGGTCTTATCTATTCCAATTTCTCAACGACAAGCGAGTAATAGATTTACCTTGGTTATTGCGGAAAATGTTAGTGAATTTAATCATAGTGCCCTTTCGGGCTCCTTCCTCCACGAAGATCTATAAAAAATTATGGACTGACGGCGGCTCTCCAATCATCTCACATGGCAAAAGTGTTCAAAAGAAGCTCCAGCTTTCATTAGGAGATCAATACGAAGTTTTTTTAGCGATGCGATATAAAAATCCATCATTAACAAGCGTATTGGCTGAAATGAAGAAGAAAAATTTTGAAAAGATTATCATCCTGCCACTATTTCCTCAGTATGCTTCCGCGACGACCGGTTCTGTTCAGGAGGAAGTAATGCGCATTATCAGTAAATGGTGGGTAATTCCCGAACTTCATTTCATTTCTCAATACTATAATCACCCCACATTTATTCAAGCTTGGAAAGAAATTGCATCGGATTATACCTTGTCCGATTACGATCACATAATTTTTTCATATCATGGATTACCAACTAGACAAGTTGACAAAGTATATGAAGATAACGCTGTTTGTGAAGATCACGACTGTGAAAATGAAATAACAGAGAGCAATAAATTCTGTTATAAAGCCACTTGTTTTGCAACCACTAGGCTTATTGCGGAGCAACTTAATTTATCAAAAAGCGATTATACTGTTGCGTTCCAGTCTAGACTAGATAAAAATTGGTTAGAACCCTTTTCGGATAAAGTAGTTAAAGAACAAGCAGAAAAAGGGAACAAAAAATTATTGATATTCTCACCGGCATTTACTGCAGATTGTTTAGAAACAATTATCGAAATTGGCGAAGAGTATCAGGAGATTTTTGAAGAAAATGGGGGTGAAAAAGTACAGTTGGTACCCAGTTTGAATGACCATCCTCGTTGGATACAATGCCTAAACGAATTAATCACTCACTAAGCAGATCTATTTTAACAGTCCCAGAAATTTGACCCTTTCTGAAGATATTGAAATTTTAAATGGAGGCATTCCAAATAATTCACCATCCATTTGACCTTGGATAACTCCTTGACTAATCGTGACTGTTTTACATGAATGAAATTTTACGGCGTTAATTGACTCATGTTTTCCGAATTTCAATTTATTAACCAGAAAAAATCGCTTTAAAGGATGTACTTTTTTAATGGTACAAACCGCAAGATTACCCTTCGTAACGGAACCATGAGGTAATATCTTAAACCCACCTCCGTAAGTTGTGCCCAGACCCGCTAAGATGAGTAGTGATTCCTGTTGGAATTCTTCATCGTCAATAGAAAAGGTTACTTTCTGTTCTTTATAAAAACCCAAAATTTTTAAAACATGAAAATAGTAGGCAGCATGTCCTTTTAGCCATATTTTCTCATTTTTCATATTAAATGAAATTTGGCCATCAAACCCTGCTCCAATTCCATTGATAAAATATCGATCATTACAAATCCCAACCGACACTTCAGTCATGTCATTTCTTAATATTTCGGATATTCTATTATTAAGTGTTTTACTTGTTTTGAAATTCTTAATGTAATCATTCCCTGTTCCATAGGGTAGTAAACCGACAGGTTTTGAGAAATCATGCATACCATTAATCGCCTCGTTCAAGGTACCATCACCTCCGACAACAATAAGATGAGTAAACCGTTCATTAAATTGATGAGCGACAATGGCTTTCCCATTGCTTTTTTCCGTTGTAAAGTAAATTTCAAAACTCACTTCCCTTTCATGGAGAATTGATCTGATCTTTTTTACCAATTTATCAGTTACGCTGCCTGCAGCTGGATTAATTAAAACGAAATAGTGATTCAACTTATTTTTCCATTTTTTAACTGATTTTCAAATAAATTCAATTGACTAAAAGATGAAAGAAATGACTTTCTATGTAAATCGGTTATTCCAAATTTAATTATTCCATCCCTATGAATAGCAGTAGCATAGCCGAAATTTTTTTCCCAGCCATAGTTAGAATAGGTTTCCGCGTATTGAGTCATTAGTCGATCTCTATGATTTTTAGCTAAGATCGATGCGGCAGCTATGGATAAAAACTTCCCATCCCCCTTAATAATAC
Source organism: Cytophagales bacterium (assembly GCA_024643485.1). Lineage (GTDB taxonomy): Bacteria > Bacteroidota > Bacteroidia > Cytophagales > Cyclobacteriaceae > JAHEMU01. Next base: position 4,281 of record JAHEMU010000066.1, on the reverse strand, counting down.
AACTATGGGATATCTCAGGATGTCCTGAAAATCGATTTCCATCGATAAGTAAATGCTCAGGCTTCACCGTCAGTAGATTGACTGCCTTTTTCATGGCTAAAAATGAAGCATTTAAGATATTGATTTTATCAATTTCGAAATTATCGACCACCGCAATAGCATAAGCGATGGCCATGTCTTTTATTTCTATTTCTAACAATTCTCGTTTTGCGTGTGATAACTTTTTGGAATCATTCAATTCTAAATGCTGTAATTCTCTTGGCCATATTACAGCAGCAGCTACCACTGGGCCCGCTAAACACCCCCTACCGGCTTCATCGCAACCGGCTTCAATTTTATTATCAGTATATGCTGTCTTTAGCATTATTCCGCATAAAATTTAAAAATGCGATAAGAACGGATGGTGTTAATCACGGCAAATCCAAGGAGTGCTGGATGCATATCCTGAGGAAGAAAAAACCACATAGCTACTACTGCGGCGCCAAGGAAGAAATGGCTTTTAAAAAACTTAGCAATTAATTCTTTTCTTTTAGTAAAAAGCAAAATAATTCCAATCAAATACAATGGCCAAGCCCAAAGCACATTTAGATTCATAGCCGCGGCTTTATGATCGGACAAAAACCAAAGGAACATAAGAAAAAGGCCTAGGACGGAAATCACGGAAAAATATAAAACATCAATCCATTTAAAGTATTTATTCTTTTTAATCCCCATAAGGGTAATGATGGTCATCAAAGTAGCAAACCCATTGAAAGCAAGTTCCGGAGTTAGGTAGGACTCTTCGACCTCTTCCTTCTTGGCAGTAAAAACTTCATCCGTTTTAGCTACTAATTCCTCTTTAGATCCATCTCGTTCAATGGTTGCTGCCTGTACTCCGGCTGCAAAAAATTCAGGTAAAAACATATACATCCAAGGGGTGGCTTCTTTATCCATCGGCATACCTAAACATAAATCTATTCCCAAATCTCCCCATGGTTGAAATCTGAGTGATTGGTCTGTCAAGTCCCGAATTGTAAAAGCCTCCTTAGCAGTAAACGCACTCCAATCAATTCTATCCTTGAAAACTTCATTAAGCACATCTCGAACGCGCGTCGCACAATTATCGTAAAAGTAATCGTACATATACATTTGATTTTCAGGTAAATTATTCCACTCTAAAAAGTCAAATAACTTCTGCTTTTCTTCTGAAGTGAGGTTGAGATATTGTTCTGAAAAACTTCTGTTGTGATAAATATAGTAGTCCTTAAACGGCTCATAATCATGCCTTGCCAATCGATAATATAATTTTCCTAAGGCATAGTTTAGATAAAAATTAGGTTGATTGAAGTCAAAGACACCGTAGTTATAAATAAAGTCAATTCCATTTACAGGATCCAACACATGAAATGCACTGTGACCAAATGCCGTATACAACTCTTCCTGACTACTGCCACATGTTACTATACTGATTTGAGCTTCTGAGGAGAGTGGAAAATTTTGAGCCGTCAGAATATTTGAAATGGCTAAAAAAAAGATGGTTGCAAATGCTTTCATAGATTGCAATTTATTAAGCCTAAAATTCTCTGACAAATATATTTTTTTACAACTTTACCACTTGATGAAATATTATTTCCAAATAGCGAGGCATTTGACCGCCCTAAAAATTTTTAATGCGATAAAAGTATTGGGGAGTTTCTATTGGAGTAGACTCATTAGGAAGCCTGCGTCATCAGGATTTCCAATTAGCATGTCCATAGAGCCTACCACAGCATGCAATTTAGGTTGCCCACAGTGCCCGAGTGGGCTTAAAAAATTTACACGACCTACTGGAAATTTAAAATTTGAATTATTTCAAAAGATAATTGACGAAGTAAAAAATGAGCTTATTTATTTGACGATGTATTTTCAAGGGGAGCCCTTTATTCATCCTTCCTTTTCAAAAATGATAAAATACGCATCAGATAACGGTATTTTTACTGCGACCTCAACCAACGCACATTTTTTAACAAAAGAAAATTGTGAGAAAATAATTGAATCGGGGCTGGGTCGACTTATCATTTCAATGGATGGAGTGGATCAAGAAAATTATGAAAAATACCGGGTAAATGGGCAATTAGATGTCGTTATCGAAGGCATAAAACAGCTTGTTTCTGTAAAAAAAGCGACAAAGAGCCCGTTACCATTTATTGAATTACAGTTTATTATTTTCAGCCATAACGAGCATCAAGTCCCTGAAATTAAACGATTGGCGAGGCAATGGGGCGTAGATAAACTCTCTTTAAAAACGGCTCAAATTTATGATTATCAAGAATCAAGCGATTTCATACCCACAGATGAAAAGTACTCCCGATACAAGAAAACATCTCTAGGTTATCAGATAAAAAACAAGTTATACAATCACTGTTGGAGGATGTGGCACAGCTGCGTTATTACATGGGATGGAAGAGTCGTTCCTTGCTGTTTTGATAAGGACGCTACTTTTATCATGGGTGAAATTAAACAACATCCATTCAAGTCAATTTGGAACAGCGACACCTACAGGAAGTTCCGCCACCAAATATTAACCAAACGAAAGGAAATTTCAATTTGCACTAATTGCACCGAGGGAACGAAAGTTTGGATATAAAATTTTCAAATTTCTGAAATCAAATCAATTCTTTGTGTAATTTCCAACCTTAAAATTTACCCCATGGATTATTCAAAATTAAAACAAGGCACACAGTGTATTCATTCTGAAAAATACGAATTGAAAGAGTATACAGGAGTCACGACTCCTATCTTCACTGCGACTGCTTATGAATATATTAATCAATCCAAAACGGTATATCCTCGGTACTACAACACTCCAAATCTGGAAGTGACTGAGAAAAAAATAGCTCGACTCGAAGGGGGTGAGGGGGCTGTGTTATTCAGTTCTGGAATGGCAGCAACCATGACGGCTTTATTCAGCTTACTTCGTCAAGGAGATCACCTCATTTTACAAGATGATTTATATGGAGGCACCTTTGATTCAGTAAATGTTGAACTCAAGAAAATGGGCATTGAAATCAGTTATGCAAAAGCATCGGCTGTTTCTTTTGAACAAGTTATACAACCTAATACAAAAGTGATCTTTTTAGAATCTCCTTCTAACCCCATTTTGAGTATTAGTCCGATCGAAGAAATCGTTTCTCTTTGCAAATCAAAGGGGATAATAACACTATTCGACAATACCTTTGCTTCTCCAATTAATCAGAATCCATTGGAATTAGGAATTGATATCGTGATGCATAGTGGCACCAAGTATTTAGGAGGGCATAGCGATTTATGTTGTGGAGTTGTGGTTTCAAATAATGGTTTCATCAAGAAAATCAGAGAAACAGGGGTGCACTTTGGAGGGAATATGGACCCTCAGGCGGCATTTTTGCTAGAAAGAAGTCTAAAAACGCTCGATTTAAGGGTAAAAAAGCAAACTGAAAATGCGATGGTTGTAGCAACCTGGCTGGAGCAGCACCCAAAAGTTGCTCGAGTGTTTTATCCTGGGCTTCCTACCCACCCTCGCCACGACATTGCAAAAAAACAAATGAAAGGCTTTGGTGCCATGTTATCGTTTGAAGTATTAGTTGACCCTGATCAATTCGTATTAAACCTTGAAATGATCGCACCCGTAATCAGTTTAGGCGCTGTGGAATCTACTATTTGCAGCCCAATACAAACTTCACATTTCAGAATGAGTCCCGCGGAGCGGCAAGCGATCGGCATTAAAGATAATTTATTGCGTATGTCAGTAGGTATTGAAGATTCTCAGGATATAATTAATGATCTTGAGCAAGCGCTAATTTCTACGAAATAATTTAAAGAGGAAGGGTATACTCGTATACTCCACCTTTATATAATCCTATATACAATTTTTTGGCAAAAGCATCTTGAAGCATCACCATGTCAAATGCGCCACCAAACAAGCTCCCTTCGTTTGGCGCGACTGTCTCTTTCCAAGAATTTCCATTGTCTGTACTTTCGAACAAGATTAAGTCCTGCGGTTGATCTAACACTTTCAACCAACCTACTGCGTATAAATTATTGGGGATTAATGGGTCATTTAAAATCGCATATATAAATCGATTATCATTTGATGTATCCAAGCTTTGAGACCAAGAAGTACCGCTATTTAGCGATTTTAAAATACCACCTTCCCAGCCCGTTAATACAATTGACTGATTAATATAAATAGATTTAGCGGTGGAAGGAGAAGGCATTAAATCATTTGATTCCGTCCAGTCTGTGCCATCATTTATCGTATGTAAAAGAATGCCTTCTTCAATC
>JAHEMU010000392.1 GCA_024643485.1 Cytophagales bacterium | reverse complement strand
CCATAATTCCTGAGTGATCATCCCCCATCCCTATTTCATCTGAAGCACAAATCATCCCTTCGGAAACCTCACCTCTGATTTTCGATTTTTTAATCTTAAAAGGTTCACCGCCAGTTGGATACAAAGTAGTATTAACAGTCGCAACAATTACTTTTTGTCCTACTGCTACATTTGGAGCTCCACAAACAATTTGCTTTAACTCGCTTTCTCCTATATCAACCTTCGTTACCTTTAATTTATCAGCATCAGGATGTTTAACGCATTCCTTCACCTCTCCTACTACCAGACCTTCTAAGCTTACTGATTGGTTGGAGAAATGTTCGATTTTTTCCACCTCGAGTCCTGTATCTGTAAGAATTTGACCTATTTGTTCTTCTCCTTCAGTTAAAGTAATAAAGTCTTTTAACCAGTTTAATGAAATACGCATTATTCAGAAATTTGTAATGAAACGACAAAGTAAAAGAATTCCGATTAAAGAATTTTGAATACGGACATAAAATCGCAAATAATTGATGATTATTTAAGATGAAACGCCTTTTCACCTGCATTTACTTCGAAATCCAGGGTATTTTCACGCGGCGGCACCGGACAGATAAAAGCCTCGTTATAGGCGCAGTAGGGATTATAAGCTAAATTAAAATCCAAGGTCACTTCAGTTTCCCCTTGATGTTTCAGATTTATATATCTACCACCACCGTAGGTTGCTTGCCCATTGGTTTGATCTCTAAATCCGAGGAAGAGGTCTTGTTTTCCATCCGTTACTGAACTGTAAATAGTCAATCGCTGAGGGGCTCCATTGTATTCAAAATGAAGATATCCGTAAGAAATATAATCGAGCAAATCCCCATTGTAAGTCGGTATTTTCACCGTATTAATAGTCATAATTGGCTCGAATCTAGCTGTTATCTTTAAGGCAGGGTTCGCTTCAAAATATTGTAAAGGGGAAAATAAATGCAAACTATCCCTGAACGGTGAATTGGCATCATTTCTCATCATATAATCTCGCTCCAACCGAATTCCATCCAGTTGTGCTGCGTAAGAAATCTCGGGAGCCGATTGGTTGGAAAAGAAATAAAAGCCGGCTAAAAGTGTTACAATAAAACCTAAAGGTAAAAGATATGTTTTTCGCATAATTAGTTTAAATCTATCATGCAAATCTACAAAGACCATATGAAAGGAAAAACTACAAAATACCTTGATCTGCGAAACTGAAATAGTGATTGTTTGTAAATATCAAATGATCCAATATTTTTAGACTTAATAACCTCGCTGCTTCTGACATTGATTTTGTTAACTGTATATCCTCATTACTGGGTTTAATATTCCCTGAAGGGTGATTATGAATTAAAATAATACCGCTCGCAATATGGTCGAGGGCTTTTTTGAATACTATTTTGGGGTCCACCACAGTGCCTGCCACACCCCCCGCACTGATTCTCTCCAACTTAATTACCGCATTTTTTCTATTGAGAAGAATAATCCAAAATTCTTCATGCTCTAAATCCATCAACTTTTCCTTCACCAAATGAAAAGCATCATTTGAGGAAGAAATAATTCCTTTTTCAGGACTCTCAAAAGCACTACGCCTTCTCCCTAATTCAATAGCTGCGATTAGGGTAATTGCCTTGGCTTCTCCAACACCTTTTATTTTGGTAAAATCTTGCACATTCCATTTTGCTAATAGATTTAAGTCATTTTCACATTGATTAATTATTTGTTTTCCAATATCAATCGCTGTTGCAGACCTTGTGCCTGAACCTATCAGAATAGCGAGTAACTCGGTTATTGATAGCGCAGATCGCCCTTTCGATAATAACTTTTCTCTCGGGCGGTCATCCTCGGCCCAATGCTTAATTGAAACGTGCTTAAATTCATACATAAAACAATAGTATAATATATTATTGTTTTATCATTATTAATAAACGTATATAAGTGTTTAATACTATTTATTAACAGTTTAATTAATAATATTTGAACATAAAAAAACCGCCGATTGGCGGTTTATTTCTTTTAAAATGAATTTCTTATGCTAAAGAATTAACATACGTTCTCAGCTTTGATTTCTGATTCGCTGCTTTATTCTTGTGGATCACATTTTTCTTAGCAAGTTTATCCAACATGGATTCAACTTTCTTTAATAACTCTTCAGCAGCTGCGCGATCGGTAGTGCTTTTAAGTTTGGAAACATGTGTACGAGTGGTCTTGTTTTGATAACGATTTACCACTTTTTTCGCTTTGTTAGAGCGTATTCTTTTTAAAGCTGATTTATGATTTGCCATAGTCCTACTTAGCTTACTCTTTTATTGAGCACGCAAAGGTAAGAGAAAATTTTTCTTTAACAAAAACATGATCGTAAATATTATGAAAAAATGCATCTTTCTTTCTTTTATTTTCATTTCCACCTCCCAACAAGGCCTAAAACACGCTGAATGGGGCTTTTTTGCGCACCCTTTAATTAATGAATTTGCCGTTTATTCTCTCCCAGATCCACTCCGTTTATTTTATAAATTACACCTTTCAGAAATAAAGGAATGGTCTACCCTACCCGACAAAAGAAGATATATGGTAGAAAAAGAAGGCCCCAGGCATTTTATCGACCTCGATCAATACGATTCCGCTCTTATTTTTCCATTCCCCATCCCTCTTCATGAGTATTTACAACATCCGCAAAATGATTTTGAACATCATGGTATTCTCCCATGGAATTTAGAAATTTACAAATATCGATTGATTGAGGCTTTCAAATCC
>JAHEMU010000391.1 GCA_024643485.1 Cytophagales bacterium | reverse complement strand
ATTTATACATGCAATGATATTAAAATCAATAGGGTTTTCCAACTTGATTTTGGACATAAAAAAAGCCGAATCCATCGGATTCGGCTTGGTATGTTGGGTTATGATAATTAACCAATTTTTACAATAAGGTCTGCAACACGGGCAGCATATCCAGCTTCATTATCGTACCAAGAAAGTACTTTAACGGTATTTCCCATTACTGAAGTCATATCTGCATCAAAAACAGAAGAGTGAGGGTCACCAACTATATCAGCAGAAACGATTGGATCTTCAGTATATTTAAGGATGCCTTTCATCGGACCTTCAGCAGCCGCTTTCATTGCTGCATTAATTTGCTCGATAGTAGCAGGTTTTTTCAATTGAGCCACTAAATCAGTTGCTGAACCAGTAGGAGTAGGAACGCGCATCGCGATACCATCTAATTTACCTTTCAATTGAGGTAGAACCAAACCAACTGCTTTTGCAGCTCCAGTGGTGGTTGGAATAATTGAAAGAGCAGCAGCTCTAGCTCTTCTCAAGTCTGAGTGAGGAGCATCTTGTAAACGTTGGTCAGAGGTATAAGCGTGAATAGTAGTGATATAGCCACTTTCTAATCCGAAATTATCGTCCAATACTTTTGCGATTGGAGCAAGACAGTTAGTAGTACATGAAGCATTTGAAACAATTGTTTCAGCTCCTGTCAATATATCATCATTTACACCTAAAACTACAGTAGGAATATTTCCTTTTGCAGGTGCAGAGATAACTACCTTTTTCGCTCCGGCGGTGATGTGCTGTCCGGCACCTGCCTCATCAACAAATCTACCAGTTGATTCTAATACGATATCAACTCCCATTTTAGCCCAAGGAAGGTCTGATGGATTTTTTTCAGCTGTTATAACAATGCTTTTTCCATTTACAATGATTGCATTTTCTTTGCTTTCAACAGTTCCATTGAAACGACCGTGAACAGAGTCATATTTTAATAGGTGAGCTAATGTTTTTACATCAGTTAAATCGTTGATAGCTACTACTTCTATACCAGGTTTGCTTAATAAATTTTTGAAGGCAAGTCTTCCAATTCTACCAAATCCGTTGATCGCTACTTTTGTCATTTTATTTTCGTTTAGTTCTTAATCTTAATTGAGAAAACAAAAATAGAATAGCTAGGGATTAAATACCAATGGAATCGGTTGTTTTTGTTTGATTCTTTAATAATTAATCAATAATGCGATTAAACAAGGTAAAATAGCACCATTTGCAGGTAAAAATTTTATTTTGAATGTAACTTCTATCACTTAATCATGCGACTTACTAGAGTATGTTTGTAAAAAAATTAAACACATGGGATTATTAGAATTAATATTTGGTAAGAAAATAGACTACGCAGACTTGAAAAGCCGTGGTGCAGTGGTAATAGACGTACGATCTGCTGGAGAATATAAAGGTGGGCACGTAAGCGGTTCAAAAAACATTCCACTTGATCAGATTTCAAAAAGGGTTAAAGAACTTCAAAAGTTGAACAAACCAGTGATTTTCTGTTGCGCTAGTGGCACTAGAAGTGGAATGGCAAATAGAATTGCTAAAAGAGAAGGAGTGGAGAGTTACAACGGTGGAAGCTGGGGGAAAGTGAACTACAACTATAAATAACATTACGTATTATTTAATGTGTTAAAAAGCGGAGATTTATCTTCGCTTTTTTTTGTGTCATTTAGTATTACCAAGCTTTTTGCTCGTTTAAATTTAGGGTCTATTTAGAATGGAAATTTATTTTGAAGGTTGGTAATTGTTTATTCCTCGGAAACAACTAAATTAATTTTGTTATGAGAAATTCAGCTAAAATTTATGTGATTCATTGCTTATTTTTGGTGACAATATCTTGTGCCCCTGTTTTTTCCGATCTTCAAAATGCATCCACACTTGGAAAGAATGGAATGGAGGTTGGATTTCAACTTTCTCAGGGTACTCTTCAAAATATTGCCGACACCGTGAAGCACCAATATAATTGGGGACTTCAATTGGCTTATGGAATTACCGAACGTATCGATGCTCGGTTAAAAATTGAATCCCTAAATTTCAATAATGAAGGAAATTCTTTTATTGGTGATGAGGTAATTGGATTGGATGCTACTGTAATAAGCATGGGAGGGAAATTAAGTTTAATTGAAGATCAATTAGCTTTTTATTTGCCAATAGGACTTGCTTTCGGGCCAGATACTCATAAAAAACACTACTGGCAGTTACAACCAACGGCTATTTATACACTTCCAGTAGGTGAAAAATTTAGATTCAACGGATCTGTTAAAACAGTGATTCCGCTTGATCGATATACTTCCCTATATCCTGGTTTTAACCTTGGAATCGAGGCGGGACAGTTAGATGGTTTTACATTTAAAGCAGAGTGGGGCTCCCTGTTAAATTCCGATTTTACTCGATATGCTTCTCAATTTAGTACAGGAGTATTTATAACCATCATGAATAAGGAATCTAACAAATCACAAGAAGAATAGAATCACTAAACCAATTGTTCTTCTAATTGATGGATAAATGGCTCCATTGACTCTACTGTCACATGTTCCATGATAACAATTTTAAACCAATTTGGATTACTGTGATTATCTGGAACTAAGCCGAATTTTTCCATAATATGGATAGGGAATCCCTTAGCCTTTATGGTGACGATATTACTACCTTCATGACGATAATGATCAAAACCAAGTTCTGTTAATCGTTTACTCAACCACGCTGCCCGTCGAACTAGGGTGTTTATTTTCTCATTCCATCCATGTGGA
>JAHEMU010000390.1 GCA_024643485.1 Cytophagales bacterium | reverse complement strand
CGGTATAGGTTTAGGAGCAAACCACTTCTTTGGCCTAAAACCATCCCAGCTTCCCATGTCTCTTAACCCTCCGCTCGAAACCTTGAGGTGTAACCGTTTGGCAAACGGGTTGGATACACTTCTTACGCCTGCCATATATGCCCGTATTCCAAATTCACCATCTCCCATTCGTTGTTTATTAAATTGTAAATCGAATAATCCTACATGTTCAAATACGGATCGTCTTACCATTGCATTTCCAGAATCAAACTGGTCGGCCCATCGAAAATAAGAATAACTCTCTGGTACTTTAGCGCCAACTTTACTAATCGAAACTCCGGCTGAAATTTGTGCATCAAAATAGTCCAGGCATTTCAAGTGGTGAGTAATCCAATCTGGTTCAACTCTCGAGTCATCGTCAAAAAATAAAAGAAACTCAGCATCACTTAATTTTACGGCCCGGTTCCTTGCCGTCCAAAGTAATTTTTCCTGTTGGTGTATTACCCTTATTTTTAATTGAAATTTTTTATAAAATGACGCATCGAAATTGTCACTCTGATCCATTACGATCACATCAAAGTTTTTAAACTCTTGTTGCTCAAGATCGGACAATACATCTTTTAAATATTCGTATCGATTGAGAGTCGGAATAATAATACTTACTTTAACACCCATCCTTACAAGATTCGATTCGAATTTGTTATACCCCTCAAATTGCAATGGATTACTATATAAATCCACGCGCTTTATGTGTTGAGTTTCACGATAGGCCTTGAACTCTCTAATAGGATTTTTTAAAGCTAAAAGCCTTCTCAAGAAAACATATCTGGCCCATTGTGGTTTCCAATGTTTTCGGATAAAAATATATTGATCTTTTAACGTTAAGGGCGCTTGAAAATCCTCACTAAATTGTTTCAGTCCTTTAAGATCAATAGTATTCATTCCTCCCTTCCACCAATAGCGATATCCCATATCCAGATGTTTCGCTTTATCCGTTTCATAAGTATTATCTATACAGATGGTTTCATCCTCAATTCGGTTTGCTTTAGGATGCTGTATAAAGGTTGGGAATACATCCGCGTTAGGCAAAAGGTTATAATACCAAATGGGTTGTATATATTTTACTAACGAAAAATACTCATGCATACCAGACAAAAAGATAAACTTTTGAACGAAAGTTTAATTGCTAATTATAATGGACTCCTTTTTGTAAAAAGATAATTTGGGTATTTATACGTAGGATCACCGACAATTTTATCTTTTAACAAAAGTCCTTCTTTCGAAATCCAATAAAACTTGTAACCAAGAGGGCCCATAATACCTTCTAGGTTTTCTTCAGTCCTGCCATGTAAAACTTCACAAATTATATCCGGCTCATCTCTTTTGATTGTTTCTAGGAGCCCCTTCAATACCATTGGTTCAGTAGACTCCGTGTCTATTTTTATCAAATCCACTTTACTAATTTGACACTCTTCCACATAGTTATCGCCCGTGGTAACCTCAACCTCTACCATCTCTGTGCTACTTCTGAAATCAGGACTAAGAGAACTGTTGCCGTTACCATCCGAGGAATTGTAAAAGGGAAACCGCCCCACAACGTCACTTAATGCGAAGGGTATTATCTCAACATTTTTTATAGTATCTGCATTAAAAACCAGGTTCTTCTCACAAATACTTCTGATATGATTGCTAGGTTCAAAAGCATATATTTTTGCTAAAGGATTAGCAAAGCCAGCAAAAATAGAATAAATACCATCATTCGCACCAATGTCAAAAATCACCTTAGATTTTTTTGACATCTCGCAAAAATAATTCATCGACTCTGGTTCATATTCATTTAACCAATACAAATAATTGGCTGATCCGTGATGTAGCAAGGTTATTATACTAGAATTATATTCAAACTTAAAACTTAAATTATCTTTAAAAATTACCTTCTTAGCAATTTCCCTATGAACAAAATCTCTAATTAGAGCAGGGTAAAATTTATGCTTCGTAATATGCCTGAGCAGCATAGTAATTGCACCTATTGAAAGAACTTTCCTAATGATTAATTTTACAGCTTTCATTTATAATCCTTCATTTTGGTACAAGAAAAAGTCAACTCTCGTATGTTTGTTGAATTGTGTAGAGCGTATTTCTCAATTATATCTTGTCCTAATTCCTTCTCCATATCCATTACCTCTACCGTAAAGCCAGCCAACCTTAATCTATCTACTACATCCAATCCATAAATTCTGACGTGATCAAATTGACCAAAATGAATGATCCTATCTCTGGGATCCGTGATTGATTTATTTTCATAAGTAGGATGTGATTCTGATGGCCAAATGGGCACTTGTATCAAAGCAATACCTCCGCTTTTTAATATCCGATAGATTTCAGCTATCGCTAAACCATCTTCCTCAACATGTTCTAAAACATGAGAGCAGATGACTAAATCAAAAACACCATCCTGACTTTCAATTTTTTGTAAGTCAAACTGAAAATCGCTTATATCCTTTTCGCCATAGCTACTCGTTAAGTACTCTATTCCTGATCTCTTTGAAAGCTGCATCGCAATGCATTTCTCCGGAGCAAAATGAAGAATTTTAAGCTTGCCGTTGGCCCCTTTTAATATTCTGTCCAAAATTATCCATAGTCCTCTATGTCTTTCTAAAGAACCACAATTTGGGCATTTGGAATTGGTTCTTCTAACATATAAACCAGCAGCCATAAATGTTTGAGCGTTGAATCCACAAACCGGGCACTCATGCCTATTTCCTTTGTACTTTAGTTTATAGTACGCTTTCTTA
>JAHEMU010000389.1 GCA_024643485.1 Cytophagales bacterium | reverse complement strand
ATAATTTTCTAAAAATTTATTCACTATTTTCTTTATAAAAGATTCGTATTTTGGGAATTGAGTGAAATTAAAAGGAATATCTTCAACTTGCAATCTGATAGATTAATTATATTTTTTTATTATTTTTGGTCGGATCTAAGTTAAGGATATTTGGAAAATTTACGCAAAGCATTTGTAGAGGAATTGAGGGAAAGAAGTGGTCTCACTACATTGCTTATTTCTAAAATAGGCTTGATTACTTCCTTAATTTTGCCGGTATTAATTCTTCTATTTCTAGGTTTTGTGCCTTTAGTGAATCATGTGTTATATGTTGCTGCTTTTTTTGCGATGATTTTTCTTTTATTAAAGTTAAATATTGGAATTGCTGCGAGGCTTTTTTTATCGTCGACTTTGCCTATTATCATATTATTTATTTCCATATATAATAAAATTCTGGCAAAGGTAAATCCGGAATTAATGAATCCTATTAATTATTTTGATGCGCGATATCTATTATTTATAACCCTAGTGGTGCCTTTGGTAGTGCTTAATATTAAGGAACGCGCTGTATTTTTTCTAGGTATTACTATTCCAATCTGTGCGGTCATATTTTTTGATCCAATACATGAATTTTTTGATGTAGGGTACTTTCAAATGGGAATGCGAAGTGATGATTATTACTTTTCGGCGAACCTATATACAGTGGTGGCCATGAGTTTTATTTTTGGAGCATTAATTATAATGAAATATCGTTCAGAAATAGCTGAGGAATGGGTTTTTAGAAGGAATTTCATGACTTCCTTTTATTATGATAACATCATTAAATTTGCAAATCTAATTTCCATTAAAGACGGAAATATTGAAAACACCTATCAAAAGGCTTGTCAAATTATATCCGAAGCGTTATCGGTTTCCCGAGTGAGTATTTGGAATTTTGATGAGCGTAAATCGTTATTGATTTGTCAATGTTTGTTTCAGGAAGGTAAATTCAATGAAGCAGACCCCGTACTTTATAAAAATCAATTCAAAGGTTATTTTAATAATTTATTGACGAATAAGAGTTTCACGGTTCATCAAATCGATGAGGACATTCCATTTCAAAATCTCAAAAATAATTATTTAATCCCTCATAAAATTAAATCAAAATTAGATTCCGTTATAAGAGTGGAAGGGAATGAAATCGGGGTCATTTTTGTTGAAGATTCTTTTGAAAAGCGAAATTGGGATAATGAAGAAATGATATTTTTAAGATCAATCTCAGACTTAATTTCATCTTCATTTGAATTTAAAAAGATGATAACCCTGCAAAATCAGCTTTCAAAAGTGAATAAACAAATTGATGAGCTGAATACAGGCCTTGAGCAAAAGATAAAACAGAATACCCTTCAGTTAGAATTGAAAAATACGGCTTTATCAAGTTTCGCGAGTAAACATGTAAAAGAATTTAACTCACAAATGGCGATGCTGAAAAGTAAAGTTGACCAAATTGATGAAAGCAATACGGAAAATAATAATCAGGTAATTTCAGAAATAAGCGAGGTTATTCTTAATCTTGATCTTATAACAAAACGACAAAACGAATCAATTACTGAATTTGAAGATAAATAAATATTGAATCTTTGGTGTTTTTATTATTGATGTTAGGTTTTTAGTAAAAATTGACTGATTTTTAATTTACGGTAAGGTACTTTTGTACCATGTTTTTATATTTTATTAATACTGCTTTGAAAAAGAAAAATTTTAACGAGGCTAAAAGTCATCTTAAAAATTTAGTTGCTCTTGCGATGTCAGACGGTCATTTAGCTGAAATTGAAGAGCATTTGATGCTAGCAGTGACTCGGTCTTTAGGCTTAAGTCCTGAAGATTTAAAAAATATTCAGAACTCACCAGACGAAATAAAATTCGTCGTTCCTGAGTCATATGATAATAAACTTGAACAATTTAACGATATGGTAATGCTCGTTTCTGTCGATGGTCATATCGATGATGAAGAAATGAAATATTGCTGGAAACTAGCCGATAAATTCGAGCTCCCCTCAAGAGAAGTCGAAAAAATATTATCGAGGTATTTATAAAAGAGGGGCACTGCAATGTGCCCCTCCTTTATTAATACCCTCCGTGCCCCTCTTTTCAGTCTCAATCATTACTTGTGAGCATACAAATAATCCACCGTTAGGTTAGTCATCGCTCTTAAACCTGAAAGTAAACCAGAATCATCCACGAAAAAATCTGGAGTATGATGAGATGGAATATAGTCGCCTTCTTTATATGAATTTGGGAGTCCACCTAAAAAGAAAAAGAAACCAGGAACTTCATTTGCGAAAAAACTAAAGTCTTCAGCACCCGTTATCGCGTTTTGAACTTTCACATTTTCACTTCCCAATACTCTATCCATGGTTTTCACTGCCTCTAAAGTTAAAACTGGGTCATTGTAAGTGATAGGGTAGCCCTTGTGAATATCGATGGTTGCGGTAGCGCCAAAACTCTCAGCTATATTGGTTACCACTCTTCTCATTTTCATGTGAATATCGTTCTGCATATCAATATCAAGTGTGCGTATCGTGCCGATCATTTCAACAGTTTCAGGAATGATATTATTTCGTACTCCACCACGAATTAATCCTACTGAAATTATAGCAGCCTCCTTTGTAAGTTCTGTTTGCCGGCTAATGATTCCTTGTAATCCATTTATTATTTGTGCTGAAACAAATATTGGATCAATACCTGCCCAAGGTGCAGATCCATGACTTTGAATTCCCTTTACATTTATCACAAAACTATCTGATGCCGCTAGTAATCCACCGGA
>JAHEMU010000388.1 GCA_024643485.1 Cytophagales bacterium | reverse complement strand
GAAGTGGGCTTGGCAACTACAGGAATCGCCGGACCCGACGGTGGTACTGAAGAAAAACCGGTAGGCACCGTTTGGATTGCTTGCTGTATTAAAGGAAAAATAAAAACGCATTTACTTCAACTCGGAAATAGGGACAGATTAACGAATATTCAACTTTCTTCACTAGCAATTTTAAATCTATTGAGATTGGAGTTAAATGAAATTAGGGAATAATAGGTAAAGTTGTAAATTTGCAGTAACCAACTAAGCATCATATTAAAATGGCCGATATTGAAATTGTAATGCCCAAAATGGGTGAAAGTATTATGGAAGCCACCATTCTAGGGTGGTTGAAAAAAGAAGGCGATACCATCGAGCAGGATGAATCGTTACTTGAAGTTGCTACTGATAAAGTAGATACTGAGGTCCCCTCTACCCATGGTGGAGTAATTAAAAAATTATTAGCTGGAGAAGGTGATGTTGTAGAGGTGGGTAAAGTGATCGCCATTATTGCGACTGAAGCATCTGAATCCAGTAATGGGGCGGCTTCTAATAAAAAAGAAAAACAAGAGGATATTCCAACTTCTTCCATTCAGGATAATCCAGCAGAATCACAAGAATTAACTTCGGTGATTTCGTCTAAAGACCGTTTCTACTCACCTTTGGTTAAAACGATAGCTAAGAAAGAGGGGATAAGTCAATCGGAGCTTGATGCGGTAGAGGGAAGTGGTCAGGATAGCAGAGTTACAAAGAAAGATATACTTAATTATATTAAAAACAGAACGACTGCAGTGGCTACACCTGCCGCACGTTCAGCATCTACCACGAGTTCAGCCCCAGTGGCAAGTTCAGTTCCTGCAGTAATTGATGGAGAAGATGAAATCATTGAAATGGACCGCATGCGTAAAATGATCGCAGAGCGTATGGTAGAATCAAAACGCGTTGCTCCTCACGTTACCTCATTTGTTGAAGCGGATATGACTGCTGTCGTAAATTGGAGAAATAGAAATAAAAATGCCTTTAAAGAAAAAGAAGGTGAAGCATTAACTTTTACTCCAATATTTATTCAGGCCATTGTAAAAGCAATAAAAGATTATCCTAATATTAATATTCAAGTCGACGGAACTCGAATCATCAAGAAGAAAAGCATTAATATCGGAGTGGCTGTAGCCCTTCCTTCTGGAAACTTAATCGTTCCAGTGATTAAAAATGCAGATCAACTGAGTTTGGTTGGATTGGCGAAAAAGGTAAATGATCTAGCTAAACGCGCCAGAAATAATCAACTAAAACCCGATGAATTGTCGGGAGGTACATTTACGGTTTCTAACGTAGGCTCATTCGGAAATGTGATGGGAACCCCTATCATCATGCAAACACAAGTTGGGATTATAGCCACCGGAGCGGTCGTTAAAAAACCTGCTGTAATTGAAACCCCTGAAGGAGATATGATCGGAATTCGTCACAAAATGTTCCTTTCACATTCCTACGACCATCGTGTAGTTGATGGAGCTTTAGGTGGAATGGTGGTGAGAAGAGTCGCGGATTATTTGGAACAATTTGACACAAAACAGTCTATTTAAATGAAATTTGGAACAAAAGCAGTGCACGCTGGGGTTCATCCCGACCCTACGACAGGTGCAGTAATGACCCCTATATATCAAACCTCTACTTATGCTCAATCCTCACCGGGTAAGCATAAGGGATATGAATATTCGAGAACGCATAATCCGACAAGAGATGCCCTTCAAAAAGCAATAGCAGAATTGGAAGGTGGAAAATACGGTCTGTGTTTTTCAAGTGGAATGGCGTCTATCGATACGCTAATGAAGGTGCTGAAACCCGGTGATGAAGTGATTGCATCGGATGATTTGTATGGTGGTACCTATCGGCTGTTTACTAAAGTGTATGAAAATTTTGGATTAAAATTCCATTTTGTGAACATGCACAAAACGGAATCAGTGGCCAAATTAATTAACTCAAATACTCGATTAATTTGGGTTGAAACGCCAACCAATCCGATGATGAATATTGTCGATATTCAGGCCATGGGAAAATTGGCAAAATCTCATAATATTTTATTCGCTGTCGATAATACGTTCGCTACTCCTTATCTACAACAGCCACTAGCGCTGGGTGCTGATATCGTGATGCATTCTGTTACCAAATATTTGGGTGGACACTCAGATGTGGTGATGGGGGCTTTGGTTGTAAGCGATGATCAACTGGCAGAAAAACTTTATTTTTTACAAAATAGTTGCGGCGCTACTCCCGGACCTCAAGATAGCTTTTTGGTATTAAGAGGGCTTAAAACATTGCATTTGAGAATGAAGGCTCATTGCGAAAATGGACGTGTAATTGCGGAATACCTAGCAAACCATAAGAAAATAGATAAGGTATATTGGCCAGGGTTCTCATCGCATCCGAATCATGACGTTGCTGCGCGACAAATGAAAGATTTTGGAGGGATGATCTCATTCACCATTCATGGAACAACACAGGATGCATTCACTGTAATGGAAAGGTTTAAAGTCTTTACTATTGCGGAATCACTGGGAGGTGTTGAGAGTTTATGCAATCACCCTACAACTATGACTCATGCAAGTGTACCCGCAGAAAAGAGAAAAATCTTAGGAATTGAAGATCACCTGATTAGGTTGAGTGTCGGGGTAGAGGACATTTCAGATTTATTGGCTGATCTAGAACAAGCTCTTAATTAATTAAACCAAATCTGAACTTATAGTTTCTTTCAAATCGGAAGCAGATCTAATATGACGAATATTTTGTGGGTATTCAATTTCAATGGTATTGAGATG
>JAHEMU010000065.1 GCA_024643485.1 Cytophagales bacterium | reverse complement strand
TTCAGTAGCTGATGCAGTAAATGCAATATGGTATCCTTCAGGGAGCTGAAAAACTTCTTTTAAATGCTGGGTAGTTTCTTTAAATAAATTCCTAAAAACTTCATCGCGATGTGAAAGGGAAGGGATTCCCAATTTAATGGCAGATTTCAGATGATCAGGGACGGTAAAATAGAGTTCAGACGGTCCGACGGTAAAATAAACTGGTTTCATATCATACTTATTGTCAAAAGACTTTAAAAGTAAAATTAATCATTCTAACTTTGCAATACCCGAGGGTTTAGGGCACGTTTCTTAAACCTAACATTATAAAAATGCCGAGTGAAGTCTGCTTTTAAAATCAGGCCTCAACCGCAAGGTCCCTTTTAGGGTTAACAGTGGAAGATTGCAAGAGTTGGACAGCTCAAAACCTGTCATTTCGAGGTTTAAAAACCATCTCTATTCCCTTGGGTTTTATTAATACAACACTCTAAATTTAATTGTATGCTCAATCTTCTTGAGTGAATCAATTAAATCTTGGTCATATTCTTTGTCGATATCAGTAATAACATACCCTACTGTTTCATTGGTTTTAAGGTATTGCCCAACAATGTTTACATCATGTTGTGCAAGTAAGTTGTTTATGTGAGCCAATATACCTGGTACATTTTTATGGATATGAATTAAACGGTGAGCATTTATAAAAGTTGGCAATTGTAAATTAGGGAAGTTCACACTGTTTGAGGTGCTTCCCGTATTGATGTACTCCATTATTTTGCCTGGAACAAATTGCGCAATATTTTCTTGTGCTTCCAACGTACTTCCTCCAATATGGGGGGTGAGCATCACATTATTCACTCCTCTCAATTCTGAAACGAATTCGTCATTATTGCTTTTAGGTTCTTCAGGGAATACGTCAACTGCTGCGCCTCTGATTTTTCCAGATTCTAATGCTTTTTTAAGAGCTGGGACGTCAACCACATGCCCTCGGGCAAGATTTAGAAATACTACACCTTGTTTCATGTGTTTGATTTCATTTTCACCGATCATATTTTGGTTTTCAGGTCTTCCGTCGACGTGCAAGGTAATGATGTCAACTGTTTCTAGCAATTCATTCATTGAGGAACATTTTTTAGCATTTCCCAAAGCTAACTTTTCTTCAATGTCGTAATAATGCACTTCCAAACCGATACTTTCAGCAACTACTGATAATTGGGCTCCAATATTACCATAGCCTATAATACCCAATTTTTTCCCTCTTACTTCGAAGCTTGATCCTGCCGATTTATCCCATTTTCCTTGATGCATCATACTGAATTTATCAGGTAAATTGCGCATCAATAATATTATTTCTGCGATGGCTAATTCAACCACCGATCGTGTATTACTAAAAGGAGCGTTAAATACAGCAATTCCTCTTTCTAAACAAGCTTGTAGATCGATTTGGTTCGTGCCAATGCAAAAAGCTCCGATTGAAATTAAACGGTTAGCATGATCAATTACCTTGCGAGTAATCTGTGTTTTTGAACGGATTCCAATGATGGAAACATCTTTGATTTTTTCACAAAGTTCATCTTCATCTAAACCTGCAGGGTAAACTTCTACTTGGTAACCCTCTGCCTTCATTAAATCAACAGCTCGTTGATGTACATTTTCTAGTAAAAGGACCTTTATTCGGTTTTTAGGGTAGGATATAGCTGTGTTCATTTTGTTTAAATATAAAAATTCATCCAAACTGGGGGTAATATGATCGGCATTTTGAACAATTTGATCCCTCAGTACATTTTCAGTAAAGGCATAGAATTTATTAGCGAGGCCTGCCTTTTTAATTTCAAAATCGGTATAACCATCGCCAATCACATAAACATCGCCCACCAAGCCGAGCTGTTGTAGCACTTTTACCTTACCTTGGTTGGAAGATAATACGTTTTCTTTATCAAATCCGATAATATTTCCATCCGAATCGAAATGAAAAGTATTCGCAAATACATTTGATTCTAATACACCAAATTCAGTAACAATTGGAAGGATAAAATCCTTAAATCCGTTAGAAATAATGTAGATATTATCGGAATTCTTTAAGAAAAAATCGGTATTTCTTTTAAACGATACCGATACCTTTGTTTTTAATTTTGAAATAAGTTCAGGAAGATGGTTTTTATGAGCATCCAAAAGATCAATTCGAGCATCTAGGGATTCACGAAAAGTCATTCCCCCTTCCATACCTTTATCAGTGATGTCTTTTATGGCTTGTAATCTCGCCTTTCTTTCAGGGTGTGTGTGTAATGAAATTTCGCCGAGGATATCCAAAGCTTCTACCTGTGTAAAAGTGGAGTCGAAATCTATAACAATGTGTTTATTATTTTCAGCCATGATGTAAAATTCTACACAAAGATAATAGGCGAAAGGGCAGATACAACAAAAATAACCGCAGTTTACAATATATTATCAATAACGGTTAAGATAGCATTACAGCTACTGGAAATTTGATCCGATGTAATGGTTAAAGGGGGTGCAATTCTAAAGCAATTCTTTGTACTTAGAAACCAATATATAAGAACACCGGATTGAATGGAATTCAATACGACTCGTTCTGTCATCTCTGCAGATTCAAGTTCTACCGCTATCATAAGACCTTTTCGGCGGATTTCTTTTATGGCAGGATGTACCAATAATCTTTCAAATTGAGCACCTTTTTCTTCCACAGTGTCTAATAGATGTTCGGTTTCTACTACTTGAATAGAAGCCAGGCCTGCAGCGCACGAAACCGGGTTACCACCAAAAGTAGTAATGTGTCCTAAAGGAGGGTTTTCTGTGAGTAATTCCATCAGATCACGTTTAGCTACAAAGGCACCTAAAGGAAGTCCGCCACCCAATGATTTACCTAAGGTGAGAATATCTGGAATGACCTCGAAATGCTGATGTGCGAACCATTTACCTGTACGTCCAAAACCTGTTTGAATTTCATCCATGATTAATAAGGTCCCCATTTCATCACATCTCTTTCGAAGTGCAGTTAAATACCTTTTGGTTGGAATGCGGACACCGGCATCCCCTTGAATGGGCTCAATAATTACTGCAGCAGTCTGTTCGTGGATGATGGACAAATCCTCCTCCTGATTATATCGAATGAAAGAAACTCCTGGAAGTAAAGGTCGGAAGTTTGTTTTGCGAGATTCATTTCCGGAAACACTTAAAGAGCCATGTGTACTGCCGTGATAGGCACCTAGGCACCCAATCAGATTAGGTCGGCCAGTTGCTCTTTTCGCAAGCTTTAATGCGCCTTCATTTGCTTCAGTACCACTATTTGTGAAAAATACCTGCTCAAAAGCGTGGTTGCTAATTTCAATGATTTTTTTAGCCAATGCCGCTTGAGTAGGGTGATGAAATTCACCGTAAACCATCAGGTGCATATGATGGTCGATTTGATCTTTTACGGCTGAAATAACATGCGAGTGGTTGTGTCCTATATACGACACACCAATCCCAGATATCAAATCGATGTATTTTTTTCCTTCAGCATCAAAAAAATAGCAGCCATTTGCTTTAACGGCTGCTAAATCAACGGGATATTTACCGGTTTTCGCTAAATATTCACTGAAGTTCATTGGCTTATATACCTCTTAAAAGGCGTTCTGCATCCCAAGGGATTCTAGATAATACAAGAATTAGGGCGATTAAAAAGAAAACAGCCATGGCTTTGAACTTAGAACGGTCTTCAGAAGCTTTTTTAATTTTAATTCTTCCTATTTGAACAAGCACCGCAGCTATAACCATTACAAATATATGTTCAACAGCCCAAAAACGAAGAGTGCTTTCTTTCATGGCAGCGCCAAAATCTGAAAAAGCGGATTGTGTAATCGGACTTGTAAATAAGTACATAATAAGTCCAATAAGAATTTGTAAGTGAAATAATCCAGTAAAAATGGCAGATTTTACGTTTAAGCCTTTTGTGAAAATTTTCCCAGAACTAATTCCGTTAAAACCAATTACAATCAAATAAATTCCTAAAAACAAAATTGCCCAACGCAAATAGGAATGGATAAATAAAAGAAAATCTTGCATAGTGTTTTAAATTTTGCGCAAGATAGCGGTAGTTTACTTAATAATAACAATCGAAGTTTTGATTTATCGAAAATTAATGGAGGATGATTGTTATTTAATCGGACTAGGATTAATAAATGTTAAAGTAATTTAATTAAATTCGATAATTAATTATGTTGAATTCAACTCATAACAAATGAAAAATGTCTTACTATTCTTAGCATTTGGGTTAGTCATCATTGGATGTTCTACCGAAGAACAGAAATTTGAAACTAAAATTGGTACCGATGGCAAATACCAATATGAATACGTGGTAGGAGATGCGATGAATACTCGTATTTATACCCTCGAAAATGGATTAAAGGTTTATTTGAGTGACTTTGAGAATGAGCCTAGAACTCAAGTTTATATTCCAGTTAAAGCGGGTGGCAAAAATGATCCTGCCTCCAATACTGGATTAGCACATTACTTGGAACATATGATGTTCAAGGGGAATGACCAATTTGGAACCATTGATTATGAAAAGGAAAAAGTGTTATTGGATAGCATCGAGTGGATGTTTAATGAATATGCCAAAATAACCGATCCTGAAGAACGGAAAATTCATTATTCGAAAATTGATGAAATGTCTGGAAGAGCGGCAAATTTCGCCATTCCAAACGAATATGATAAAATGATTGCAGAGTTGGGAGGTAAATATTTGAACGCCTATACCACTGATGATCGTACCGTTTACACCGTGGATATCCCTTCAAATGAAATTGAGAAATTTTTAGAAGTGGAAGGAACTCGATTTAGAAAAATTGTAAATAGGTTGTTTCACACTGAGCTGGAAGCAGTGTATGAAGAGAAAAACAGAAGTTTGGACAGCGATGGCTCCAAGGTTTTTGAGGCCATAGGTAGAGAATTATTTAAAAACCATCAATATGGAACTCAAACGGTAATTGGAACGATTGAACATTTGAAAAATCCTTCAATAACTGAGATTGTAAATTATTTTAATACCTATTACCGACCTAATAATGTTGCTATTTGTATATCGGGAGATATTGACTTCTCTGCGACTATTGCTGCCGTAGATAAGTTTTTTGGTGACTGGGAGAGTAACCCTGATCTTCCGGTATGGAATGTTGCTCAAGAAGACCCCATTACTTCACCTAGAGCGGTAGAGATTTTAGGCCCAGATGCCGAATTTGTTACCATGGCGTATCGTTTTGGAGGTTATGGTAGTGACGATTATTTAAAACTTCAGGTAATGGATTTAGTTTTAAGTAATTCAGAAGCCGGATTGATTGATTTAGACCTATTACAGCAACAGAAAGTACTGCGCGCGTTTTCTTCCGCAGTAGCATCAAATGATTACTCGATGCACTTATTCAGAGGATATCCAAAGGAAGGACAAACAATGGAAGAAGTACAAGAGTTGCTTTTAGCGGAAATTGAAAAAGTGAAAAAGGGTGAATTTGACGATTGGTTGATCCCTGCAGTTGTCGCAGATATGAAACAAAGTGAAATGCGACAGATGGAAAGAAATGCAAGTAGAGCTAATGGAATGGTTATGGCATTTACCAATGGTATCGAATGGTCTGATTATGTTTCAAGAATGGACCGAATTGAGAAAATCACCAAGGAGGACATTGTTAAATTTGCCAATGAGAATTATTCAGATAATTATGCCATAGTATTTAAACGCACTGGAGAGGATCCAAACAAACAACGAGTTGAAAAGCCGCAAATTACTAAAGTGCCACTCAATAGAGATGTGCGCTCTGAATTTCACGTAGCCCTGGCTGAAAAGGAAAGTGCAAAACTTCAGCCGAAGTTCGTAAACTATGAAGAGGAGATTCAAAAAAGCGAGATGAAATCTGGAATTCAAGTGATTGGAACCAAGAATAAAAATAATGGACTTTTTAATCTGTATTATGTTTTGGATATGGGACAAAACAACGACCCGTCACTCCCAATTGCAGTACAATACCTTGAGTTTTTAGGTACTTCTGAACGCTCAGCTGAGGATTTTAAAAAGGAATTTTATAAAATAGGATGTAGCTTTTCTGTGAGTGCCGGAGATGAGGAGATTTATATTTCAGTAGGTGGCCTTGATGAAAATATAGACAAAGCCATGGTGCTAATGGAAGATTTGATGGCTAATGCCGAATCGGACCAAAAACAATTGGATCAGTTAGTTCAACGAAGCTTAAAAGCACGAGAAGATAGTAAAAGGAATAAAGGAGCCATTTTATATGGTGGATTAATGGCTTACGGTCAATATGGAGCGAAATCACCCTTTACTAATGTTTTGTCTAACCAAGAAATGATGGATTTATCGGGCGATGAATTGCTAGCAAAAGTGAAAAAATTGCCTAATATGGAACACAGAGTAATGTATTATGGACCTCGAAGTGTGGATGAAATAATCCCATTACTCAATCAGTACCACCAGGTAGCAGAGGAACTTCAACCCGTTCCTGAAAAAGTGGTTTATGAAGAAAAATCGACGGATGAACCGATGGTTTATTGGACAAATTACGACATGGTTCAAACTGAATTTATGGTGATGCACAAGGGACAGTTATTCGACGCAAAACGTGTTCCTGAAGCGAGAATATACAATGAGTATTTTGGTGGTGGTATGAACAGTATCGTTTTCCAAGAAATTAGAGAGGCGCAAGGTTTAGCTTACTCCACCTTCTCTTCCTATGCGACCGGTAGTGAGCCTTCAAAATCCGATCTTGTATATGCGTATGTTGGTACGCAAGCTGATAAACAAGGCGAGGCCATGGCCGCTATTCGTGAATTATTGGAAAATATGCCCAAGAGCCAAGAAGCATTTGATGTAGCTAAACAATCTATTTTAAGTAAATTGGAAAGTGAGCGTATCATCGGTTCATCTATTCTTTGGAATTATGAATCTGCTAAAAAGCAGGGACTTAATTACGATATTAGAAAGGATATCTATACTGAAGTACAAAATATGACGTTGGATAACGTGATGGCATTCCATGATAAATACATTAAAGGACAAGGCTTTATCACGGTTTTAATAGGTAATCGAGAAATGATAAATTTTGAAGACCTCAAAAAATATGGAGAGGTTAAAGAATTAAGTATTGATGAACTATTTGGCTTCGAAAATACCAATCCGGTAAATGTTGAAGTGCAAAAGTAATAAGTAGTTATCACGTAAATAAAAAAGACACAACTCAGGTTGTGTCTTTTTTATTATATAAAATATCAATAAAAGTCTATTTTATAATTTAAACCACCCTTTTAACATTTCGTTTTTAGTCATACGCAACACTGCCATAAAAGGGGAGTAGGAAAGATTTAATTCCTTGTTTGCCGCAATTCGATGTATTTGGTAATCGAAAAAACCAGCTTCGGCCATATCTTTTAATTGTTTGATATTAAATGAATAGTCAACATCTTTTATTTGATTATTATGACCATCCAACCAAGGTTGAGGAAAGGTTCTATCCACTAAAAAGGGTCGTCCGAATCCAATCATATCCAATTCCTTATTTTCCAGTACTTCATTGCAAAATTCAGCGGTTCTAAATCCTCCGGTAACCATCAGTGGAATAGCCGACTGTTCACGTATGGATTTTGCAAAATCAAGAAAATAGGCTTCTCTGGCTCTTGTTGATTCCCGTTGGTTATTTTTATTAAAAAAGGCAATATTATCGTAGGTACCTCCCGAAATTTCAAGCAAGTCAATTTTACGTTTTTCTAATTCTTTAATAACGTATAAGGCATCTTTTTCATCGAATCCACCTTTTTGAAAGTCGGCTGAATTTAGTTTAACGCTTATTGGATAATCTTCTCCAAGTGCTTTTTTACAACCGTCAATAACCTCCAGTAAAAAAGTAGCTCTACCCTGAATATCTCCACCGTACTTATCGGACCTTTTATTGGTAATGGGTGATAGAAACTGACTTATTAAATAACCGTGTGCAGCATGAATTTGAATACCTGTAAATCCGGCATTTTTACAAATAGCGGCAGCATTAATGTATTTTTGAATAATTTCTTCTGCCTCTTCTGTTTTAAGAGCCCTTGGTTTTGCGAAGAGCCCGAGTTTTTTTAATTGAACTGCCGATGGGGCTACTGGTTTGAAAGTAGAAAAGATGGAGGATTGTCGGCCTCCATGACTAATTTGAGCCCAAAAATGAGTTCCATTAGCGGTGGCTGCTTTTGTGAGTTCTTTTAATTTATCTAAATGTTGGTCATTTTCTATCACCAAATTTGCTGCAGCCTCTTTATAACGTTTATCGACCATTATATTGCCAGAAATAATTAATCCAGCTCCAGAATTTGCCCAAAATCGATATAAATTGATTAGTTGTTTGCTTGCATTATTCTTTATAGCTAGCCTTTCTGTCATCGCTGCTTTGCAAATTCTATTTTTAATCACTGCGCCACTGGGCAATGTTATTGGTTGGTTCATTTGAGACATTGATATTATTTTTTTAATGGAATTAAGCTCATGGCATGTTCCGATATAGCAGTTATTGATAGAGACGGGTTGACGCCCGGGTTCGCTGAAATCATTGAGCCGTCGCAAATTAACATATTATGATAATTAAAAACATGATTTTCTTTATCAATCACGCCCTTATTTTCATTTTCACCCATCACACAACCACCTAATATATGGGCGGTAGTAGGGGTGTTTCTTAATATTTCAACAGTGTTGGAAAATGGAATCCCGTCTACAATATTTTTGAAATCAGCCGTTATCTGTTTGGATTCAGGGATATTTGCTTTAGGCAATACTCCTTCTTCCGGTTTGGTTTTCATTTCTGTTATTCTGCCTAATTTAAGTTGCAGGGTACTATCCAAGGTTTGCATAAAAAGCAGAATTGTAGTTCTTTTTGCATAATCTTTTGCGAAAATTGCCTTCAATAATTTTAATGGATGTTTAAACCACAAAAACAAACTCCCAAAAATTCTTTTTATAAAAGAGGAATGTAGAAATGACGGAACTGTTAATAATTTAAAAAAACCTGAACCCTCGCCATAACGGGTAGGTTCTAAATGCGAGTGTTCATCTGTATGAAGGATAGATCCAATTGCTAGCCCTTTAGAATAATCGGGAGGATTTTTGCTAATGGAAGTGACCAATGTCAAGGATTCATTATTAGTTCTAATGTTTTTTCCAACAGCATCGGAAAGTAGGGGGAGGGATCCCTTTTTTAAGCGCAAAAGTAACGGCACTGTGCCCAATACTCCGCCACTAAAAATAATACCTTTTGTACTTACTGTTTCTATCTTATTGAACCATCCTATGCTTTTTTTAAAATGGACTGTATAACCGTTTTTACCGGAAGGTTCGTTCATTGGTTTTACATCAACAACCCTTTTCTCAGCTAGGATATTCACCCCTAATTGTTGCGCTAGGTACAAATAGTTTTTATCCAACGTGTTTTTAGCGTTGTGTTTACATCCTGTCATGCAGGCGCCACAATGAATACACCCCGTTCTGGAGGGGCCTTTTCCTTCGAAATAAGGGTCTGTGGTTGTTTTTCCTGCTTCTCCAAAATACACACCCACTTTGGCTGGTTCAAACTCGGAAGATTTCCCCATTTTTTCTGCAAGGTCTTTAACGGCTAAATCCGCTGCGTATAACTTTGGATTTGTAGCGGCACCTAACATTTTCCAAGCAATGGAATAAAACGGATCCAATACTGTTTGCCAGTCATTTAATTGACTCCAGCTTCCCGAATTAAAAAAAGCATCTTTTGGTTTTGGTAGTGTATTGGCATATGTAAGAGAGCCACCACCTACACCTACGCCAGATAATACACTGACATGATTTAGGAATGTGAGTTTAAAAAAACCTGTAAACCCCATTTTAGGCCACCACATCCATTTTTTTAAGTTCCAATTTGTTTTGGGAAAGTCTTCAGATTTAAACCATTTTCCTTTCTCCAAAACCAAAACCTTATATCCCTTTTCAGCCAGACGTAATGCGCTCACCGAGCCGCCAAATCCACTTCCGATTATAACGTAATCGTATTCATGATTTTCAAAGGATTGATCGGTTGATTTTAGCCTGGTCATTTGCTTAGGATGAAGGTTGTTCAATAGAAAATCGTTTATTCATTTTATTCCAAAAAGATCGATAAATAATATTTCCTCCTTGTTTAATATCATGTTCCTTTAAAAGGTTAAACCATTGGAGTACAAGCTGTTCATGTAAATCAAAACAGTGTTGAGTAAGATTGAAATTTAAATCATTTTGAGCTTTTTTTTGAAGTTCATAAATGGTGTTTTGAAGCTTTTTCAACTCTTTTTGATAGTCGATTGATA
>JAHEMU010000064.1 GCA_024643485.1 Cytophagales bacterium | reverse complement strand
GTTTCACTTCCTCAACAGGTGGTTTCACTTCCTCAACTGGAGGTTTCACTTCCCCAACAGGAGGCTTCACTTCCTCAACTGGAGGTTTCTCAGGCTCAGGTTCTGGCTCTACTACTTTAGGCTCGGGTTTCGGCTTTTTCACTGGTTCTGGATCTACTTCAATACCAGTACTTATAAAAGAATACTTGTGTTTTGGGGGTTTTCGATCCCCAAAGAGTGTTGAAATCGTAATTTCCCAAGTAGGGCTTGCAATTTTATTTAATCCAATATTTTTAAATGTATACGATCCACCAATTGCTAATTTATCTGATTTTATCCCCACAGTTCCAGCTATACCAAAATCTTGTTTATAGGTT
This sequence comes from Cytophagales bacterium, assembly GCA_024643485.1. GTDB lineage: Bacteria > Bacteroidota > Bacteroidia > Cytophagales > Cyclobacteriaceae > JAHEMU01. The sequence goes on along the minus strand of JAHEMU010000064.1, from coordinate 9,981 downwards.
CCACCAAACCAAAGCGCATTATTAAGTTGCACAATGGCAGCTGCTTCGAGTTGAGATTTTGATTCTTGGGGTAAAGTATTATTGATTCTATATAACACGTACGGTTCAAATACATGCTTTTCATTTCCAAAATAAAATCTATTAGAAATGGAGGCTATAAATCGGTCCTGCGTTCTTAATTCACCAAATTCGAAAGATATCTGCTGATCTGAAACCCATTTGGGTTGATATAAATCCGGCATTGCTATGCCCAAATGAAAATTATTAATATGTAAGGATAGCCCAGCATTACCCAATAAAAACATATTTGCATCCAATGCATTTATTAAAGCAGGGTCTGTAATTTCGACATCATTCAAATCCAAACCGTTGGAGGCAGCTCCGGCGGAAATACCAAATCGCAAAAATGTTTTTTTAGACATTCGCATGGTATACCCTAAGGTAATTAATGCAGAAGTCGTATTTAAAATACCTCTTTGATCATTATTGACACTTGTTCCAAAATTGATGTTTTTAGATAATGCGGTATGAAATGAAAAATTCGCAACGGTTGGTGACCCTTCAAAATCAGTCCATTGATTTCTATAGGTCAAAAACATACCAGTCCTTCCTTCAACTCCAGCAAAAGAGGGATTTACAGTGTAAGGATTTACAAAAAACATGGTAAAATTGGTTGTTTCCTGCGCTTTTAGTCCTATAGCTGCTAATAAAAAAAATAAAAGAGAAGTAATTCTCATAGTTAAAAAAATGCCTAGTTTACATCGAAACAGTAAAAATAATGAAATTTTTACTAAAACCTTCCTAGTCTGTTTAATTTTCAATATAATAAATGTTTTTCAATTTATTATAAAGGTACCACTAATAGTAACCACTAATAATTTATTACTTAATTCTTAATTTATGTTATATTTATATCTTTGTACTGATATAATAGTTATTTTTTAAATGAAATCAATTTATCTTTCTCTATTTCTTTTATTCACAGGCCCCCTTTTATATGGTCAAGCATTTATGTTTGGTGTAAAGGGCGGGATTCAAGGATATAAGCTTTCATTTGCAGATAAAGACCTTAAAGAGGTATTTAAAAGCAAACCACAAGGTGGCTATTCTGGTGGTGTAACTCTATCTTTTCCTTTACCTGACAATTTTAGTTTTGTGGTTGATGCTGGTTATAGCAAAAAAGGAAGGCGCGTACTACTCAATAGCGACGAATGGGTGAATAAAAGCACCTATTATTTCATGGAGGGTTCTTGGATGATTAGAAAATCATTTCCAATTCACGCCTATGATTTCCCTGCCCATTGGTACGTTAATGCTGGTCTTAATCTTAATTATTGGCTTGGAGGTAAAGGTAAAATTATTACTGCAGGCCCAGGGTTAGAGTATGAAATACAATTTGCAGATTCTGCTGGCACTACCATTGAAACAATGTATATGGTGGATGCTAATAGGTGGATGTATGGATTAGATTTTGGAGCTGGGTTTATGGCGCAGGCTACCCCACGTTCCAAGTTTTTGGCTGAGATGAGATTTACTTATGGACAAACTTATTTAGGGGAATCTGATTCCGCCAACCTTTATATTTTAGGTTTTGATGATAATCTGAAAAATGCCTTTCGTACTATTAACATCTCATTTGGATACGTTTATATGTTTGATTTAAAAAACCTCAAAAAGGGTAAAAGTACACTCGATAAAAAGCAACGTCGTGATCCTTGAACTTAGAAAACTTTACCTCCGAGACCTAGAAGCCGTTAAAAAAGAAATCGTACTTTTTAACAATGAAAGTGATTTGTGGTTGGTAAGGGAAGGAATAACAAATCCCTCCGGAAATTTAGTTCTTCATATCTGTGGAAATCTCCTTCATTTTTTTGGTGCTACTCTTGGCAAAACTGGTTATGTCCGCCTAAGAGAAAAAGAGTTTAATGACAAAAATGTCTCAAAAGCCGAATTGTGCACTTTAGTTGATGAAACCATGGAGGTAGTCGATAAAACCCTCAGTCAATTTACTCCGGCTGATTTATATACAAATTATCCAATTCCCTATAAGGAAGAGGTCATTTCAAACGGAATGTTCTTTTTTCATCTCTATGGACACCTTTCTTACCACTTAGGACAAATCAATTATCATCGACGCTTGATTTAAGTCTTAATTTTGGTTTTGGTAATTATTTAGATAATTCCATCCATATTTTTTTAAAATTCGTTAGTAAAATGCTTATTTTTTGCTATTTTTCAACCTCACAACCTATAACTATATGAAAAATTTTTACCGATTATTTTTTATCGCCTTCATCCTTGGCTCTCCTTTAATTGGTTATTCTCAAACCACTATAAAAGGAACCGTTAAAGATGAGGCTGGAGAATCCTTGATTGGAGTTAGTATTTTAGTGAAAGGGACTGTTTCTGGAACTATTACTGATTTTAATGGAAATTTCGAACTCAACACGAAATTGACCCCACCTTTGAGCCTGATTTTTTCCATGGTAGGCTATGGAACGCAGGAAGTAGAAATTACCGACGCGAACGCTTCAAATTTAAAAATTGAAATGGCAGAAGAGGTTATGCTTGGACAAGAAGTGGTAATTACAGGTTCTCGTGTAGCAGAAAACATCATGGAAAGTCCAGTATCTGTTGAAAAAATGGACATTCTTGATATTCAAAATGCGCCGGCTGACAACTATTATAAAGCAATAGGTAATTTGAAAGGGGTCGATATGACTAGTAGCAGTATCAACTTCCAAATTATCAATACCAGGGGTTTTTCAAATACTGGAAATACCCGATTCGTTCAATTAATTGATGGAATGGACACTCAAGCTCCTGCCCTCAATTTCCCTATTGGAAATCTTAACGGCCCCTCTGAATTAGATGTGGAAAGCGTGGAATTAATACCAGGTGCAGCTTCAGCACTTTATGGTCCGAATGCGTTTAATGGAGTATTGAGTATTACTTCTAAAAATGCATTTGAATATCAAGGATTAAGTGCATTTGTTAAGCAAGGAGTTAATCATTTAGGACCAAATGCAAATCAATCGCCTGCCCCACTTTATGAAGCATCGTTGCGTTATGCAAAAGCATTCAATGATAAATTCGCCTTCAAAGTGAATTTTTCCTATATGAAAGCAGAGGATTGGCATGGTGTTAATTACGGTGATAGAGAAATCGCTAGAACGCCTGCTGGATTTGGTAGTTATAACCCTGGAAGTGATTTAATGCATGCCATGGGAGATGAAGCTAGTATTAATTTAGCCATTTTCCCTTTCTCCAGTGCTTGGAGAACACTTGCTAGCTCAACTGCTTTCGGGCCTGGATTAACCGCAGATAGCTACCGTGGTGATTTACCTTCACATGTAGTTTCCATCACTGGAATTCCTGAAGAATTACTTATCGACTACGGTGCTGAAAATAAAAAATTAAACGCTGGTCTGTATTATCGTATTAATGATAAATATGAATTAAGTTACTTATATAATGCCGGATTTGGCACAAGTATTTATACTGGCGCGCAGCGTTATTCATTGTCAAATTTCGGTATTCAACAACATAGAGTTCAATTGAGAAGTGACAATCTTACTTTCAAAGCTTATACTACTATTGAGAATTCCGGAGATTCCTATATTACTGAATTCCTCGCTAAACGGATGTATGACAAAGTTGCTGGAGGGGTTTCTTCTTGGTTAGGTACCTATGGAATTTATTATACTGCTTATCTTAATGGTGCCGGCTTACAACCCGGAGATATACAAGGTCATCCAAATCAATCAACGATTGAAACTGCGGCACATCAATTTGCAAGGGCGCAAACTGAAGGTAGATATCCACTATATAGCAGCACTAGCGGCCCAGTAAGTAACTTCGAATCAATAAAAGAATCTTCTATGAGAGGTGAAGTACCTAATGGTCCACGTTTTAACGACCACACACGTATGTATCAGGCTGATTTGCAATATGATTTCAAAGATAAGGTTGAATTTATGGATTTAACACTTGGTGCATCTTATCGCATGTTTGACCTTAGAAGTAATGGAACAATCTTCCCTGATTCTACAGGAAACCCTATTTCAATTAGCGAATACGGTGCTTACATGCAAGCATCTAAAAAGGTAATGAATGATAAAGTGAAATTAGGTGGAAGTTTGAGATACGATAAAAATCAGAACTTCGACGGTCAAATTAACCCTCGATTATCTGCAGTAATTAAGGTAAAAGAAAATAATAATTTGAGAATGTCGTTCCAAACAGGCTTCAGAAACCCAACTACGCAAGGTCAACATATTAACTTGGATATCATTTCAAGTCGGTTGTTAGGTGGGCTTCCTATTTATGCTGATCAATATAACCTTACTGGAAAAAGTGTAAGCGGTTTGCCATTAGGGTATGAAGGGTATTCAGTTCAAGCGTTTACAACCAAAATATTTGATACTGGTATTCCTGATCCTACTTTGCTAGAGGCTGTTAGTGTTTTTAATCCTGTTAAACCTGAAAAAATTAAATCATTTGAGATTGGTTATAAAGGGTTGCTGTTCAATAATAACCTAATGGTTGATGTGAATTACTATTACAATATCTACACAGATTTCATCACTCAAATTAGAGTTCGCGTTGCTAATGAATTCACTACCGATTTAGCACAAAGCGCTAAACCTGGCTTTGATTATAACCCAAATGCTACAGATGGTGATATCAATTATCTGTCATTGTTGAATGGAACTTCTAGTAACACCTTCCAAATTTACACCAACATTGATGATGATGTTACTTCGCAAGGGTTTGGTCTTGGATTAGATTACCAATTGTTAAAAGGGTACAAATTAGGTGCAAGTTATAACTGGACAGTAATCAATGATATCCCGGAAGGCTTTTTGGCTGAATTCAATACCCCAGAACATAAAATCAATTTCAATTTCGGAAATCGTAAATTGACAGACAAAATGGGATTCAACGTAACCTATAAATGGCAGTCTGAGTTTGCTTGGGAATCTTCGTTCACCATACCAGCAAATGGCAATGTTCCTGCTATTAGTTTAGTAGATGCTCAGGTTACTTATAAATTAGATGCTCTGAAATCTATTTTGAAAATTGGCGGTTCTAATGTTTTGAATAAATTTTACAGCCCAAGTTTAGGTGGACCAAATATTGGTGCGATCTATTATTTGAGTCTTACTTTTGATGATTTATTGAATTAAAAATCCTCATCAATTGAAAGGAAAGGCCATTCTATTAGATTAGAATGGCCTTTTTGTTATTTGAAAATTAAATATGATACTTTAGATAAATATATAAGCTCAAGAACGATGGATAAAAAAGAAAAAAAGAAATACCCAAGTGGCTATTTTATCCTATGGGGAATGTTGGTGTTTGGAATTCCGATGGGGATTGCAATGAGTTTGGCTCTTGATAATATGGCATTTATTGGAACAGGTATTGGCATTGGGCTACCAATCGGAGTCGCTATTGAACAGAATCTAAAGAAAGAAGGTCGAATAATCCCTGCTTCTGATGAGGTGAAAAATAAAAGGAAGTGGATATTATATGCATTGGTTGGATTAACCGTTTTAGCAGTAATTTTAACTTTACTATTTGTTTTATAATCTCTAGTTAATAGAAATAACAAATCGATTATACTAAGGCCTCCAAAAAATACGGCAATAAAAAAACCCATCTTTAAATATTCAAAGATGGGTTTTTAGTTCTTTTTAAAACCTTATTTATAAGGCAGCTGGAGGAGCTAATACGCCAGCAAGTGCGTGTACCACACCATTTGATTTCGCTAATCCATTTGCTGCTGTACCTTCTACAGCAATTTGTCCATTCGCAGATTGACTGCCATTTGAATCTATTGCAACACCGCTATAAATACCCGCTGCAGGATTTGTAGGAGCAGATGTTGTTAAAACCATTAAGGTATGTCCAGCAATTGAACTCTTCGTTTGTTGAGCTGTAAATGTCGTCCATGTCTCGTTTACAATATGGTTAGTAATGATACCATACCACTGCATCGCTGTATAGGTATCCAAAGTAATACCAGCCGTAGTGAAAACTGCATTTGCAGGTGCGAAAATTGTTAGTTGCTTGGTTCTATTGGCCAATAGACCTTCAATTGATGTTAATTCATTTGCAGAAGCAAAAGTGTCCGCTTTTTTGATAGCATTAGCTAAAGTCGAGAAGTCTTTACCTAAGAAAACCGGCTGCGCAACTGTTCCTAATTTAGCTACAATTTCAGCTCCAATAGAAGGAGGAATCATTGCAGCATCTATAATATGAATGATTCCATTAGTTGCTTTGATATTTGCTTTATCAATGCTTGAATTTGCAGAACCACCTGTTTTAAGCGCTGAACCGCCAACCACTTCGAATGATTCCGTTTCAAGCGTTACAAAACTTTGGCCTTCAACTAAATCTTTGAATAGTAATTTTTGATTTGTAACGTGGTATAACAAAACTGCCTGAGCAATATCTGATCGTATTGGTGAAAAATCAGGTAACCCCAACTGACCTAATAAGTTAGTAATCGCAGTATTACTTGGTGCGAAAAAGGTGTAATCACCTTCTGCCTTAAGGTAACCATCTAATCCCGCATTTGTGAACTCTGCCATAATTAATGATAGGTCCGGATTAGCGGAAGCAATTTCAAAGATATTTTCAGTCACAGGCTCTGCCTCGTCACCGCAACTTGTAGTCACTAAAATTACGCTCACAGCAAAAAGCATAGAAACGTATTTTAAAAACGCATTTTTTAATTTCATAATAATAAATAGTTAGTTGTTAGTTCTCAAATAAAATCCAATGTATATTATTTCTAGTAAATCCACCTATTCAAATAGATAAATTCACATCAAATAAAGTCAAATATACACTTTTTAAACTTCAATCAAGTTGGAAGGATATAATAATATTTTTGAATGACAGCTATTTTATACTTATGCTTGGCTCACCCCAAGACGCTCAGCAATCTGAATCATCAAATTCCACGCTTCGTCGTGATTATTTTTAATTTTACCTTCTAAAATCGACTCCTTAATCTCTTCTTTAATAATTCCGACTGTTTTTGATGGAGGAATGTTGAAATGGGCCATTATCTCCTCCCCACTAACCGGAGGTTGGAAATTTCTTACTTTATCATTTTCTTCTACTCTTAGAAGCTTCTCCTCGACTTCAGCAAAATTCCTCAGGTATTTCTTCACCTTCACATCATTTTTTGAAGTAATGTCAGCCTTACAAAGTTTCATTAATTCATCAATTTCATCACCAGCTTCAAATAATAATCGTCGCACCGCTGAATCTGTGATGGTTTCTTTTACCAAGGCTATAGGCCTCAAATGCAGTCTCACCAATTTTTGAACGAAAAGCATAGGAGGCCCTAAAGGGAGCTTCATCCTTTTAAAAATTTTTGGCGTCATTCGCGCACCCTTATCTTCATGACCGTGAAAAGTAAAACCATGCCCCTTAACAAATCGCTTGGTAGCAGGTTTAGCAATATCGTGAAGAATTGCTGCCCATCTCAACCATAAATCATTGGAAACTTCACTGACATTATCTAAAACTTGAAGGGTATGGTAAAAATTATCCTTATGTGACTTTCCTTCAATTTTTTCCACGCCATGAAGGTCCACCATTTCTGGGAAAATATACTTTAATAATCCAGATTGAAACAACAATTTAAAGCCATAAGAAGGTGTTGACGATAAGATAATCTTATTTAATTCATCAGAGATTCGCTCTTGAGAAACAATATTAATGCGCTCAGAATATTCTGAAATTGCATTAAATGTATCCGCTTCAATATCAAAATTAAGCTGTGAGGCAAAACGAATCGCGCGCATCATGCGCAAGGGATCTTCTGAAAATGTAATTCCAGGTGCTAATGGAGTTTGTAGAATTTTCTCTTTCAAATGTTGAATACCATTAAAAGGATCAATCAACTCACCCAATTCACCTTTTTTCAAACTAATGGCCATCGCATTAATGGTAAAGTCCCTCCTATTTTGATCGTCTTCTAGGCTTCCATCTTCAACGATCGGATTTCTACTATTGGTGCGATAGGATTCCTTTCTTGCCCCAACAAATTCCAATTCGAACCCTTTATAGTTAACTTTCGCTGTTCCAAAATTTTTAAATACAGCAACTTTAGCTCCACCAGCAAGTTTCGCAACTTCGGTTGCTAATTCAATTCCACTTCCCACACAAACAAAATCAATATCGGTACCTGTTCGGTTTAAAAAAATATCACGAACATACCCACCTATTATATACGCCTCCAGGTTTAAACGCTCTGCTGCCTTTGCGACGACTAATATTTCGGGATGTTGGTGAATGTTAAAATGTTCTGGAAGCATTGGGAATAAATTATTCCACAAAAGTAAGGCCTTTCAGCCCTTCAATCAAAGATAGCGGGGGTGTTTTAAAAAAAAACCGACATCTTATCCATTTTTTACCCATAATACTTACGATTGTATTTTGTATTCTCTACCTTTGCACCCCATAAGTTCATACCTATACTTGTGGCATCAACAAAGTACATATTCGTAACCGGAGGAGTTACATCCTCGCTTGGAAAGGGGATTATCGCGGCCTCTTTGGGTAAATTATTACAAGCAAAAGGGTTAAAAGTAACCATTCAAAAGTTCGACCCCTACATCAATATAGATCCAGGTACGCTTAATCCGTACGAACATGGAGAATGTTATGTTACTGATGATGGGGCTGAGACTGACCTTGATTTAGGTCATTACGAACGATTTTTGAATATCACTACTTCCCAAGCTAATAATGTTACCACCGGTAGAATATACCATAACGTAATTACAAAAGAGCGTAAAGGGGAATATTTAGGAAAAACCGTTCAGGTCGTACCTCATATTACCGATGAAATAAAGAGAAATATCTTCCTTCTGGGAGAAAGTGGTGAATTTGACGTAGTAATTACTGAAATAGGGGGATGTGTAGGTGATATTGAATCACTGCCTTTTATTGAAGCGGTTCGTCAAGCCAAATGGGATTTAGGGCCCAATAATTCCATAGTTATACACCTTACTTTAATCCCTTACTTGAAAGCGGCAGGTGAATTAAAAACTAAGCCGACTCAACATTCAGTAAAACAACTTTTAGAAGCAGGAATTCAACCGGATATATTAGTATGTAGATCAGAAAAGCGACTTCCTGATGAAATCAGAAAAAAATTAGCTTTATTCTGCAATGTAAATATCAACAGTGTAATTGAGGCCATGGATGCGGAAACAATCTACGATGTGCCCATCCTTATGCGCAAAGAAAAATTAACTGAACGAGTTCAGAGTAAACTTAAATTACCAACCAAAGATGAGCCCGCTTTGGAACAGTGGAAAAGCTTTTTAGGGAAATTAAAGAATCCTACTGAAGAAATCACTGTTGGGTTAATAGGGAAATACGTAGAACTGCCGGATGCTTATAAATCGATTGTTGAATCATTTATTCATGCTGGTGCCATAAATGAATGTAAAGTAAACATTAAGTGGATTCATTCAGAAGAGGTTGAAGAGGATAACGTTGCGAAGATTCTATCTGATGTTGACGGTATTTTAGTCGCCCCTGGATTTGGTGAAAGAGGTATTGAAGGTAAAATTTGCTCAGTCAAATATGCCAGAACTCATAACTTACCTTTCTTCGGTATTTGTTTGGGTATGCAATGCGCGGTGGTTGAATTCGCAAGAAATGTATTAAATTTGAAAGATGCAGCTTCAATTGAAATGAATGAAAACACGCCTCATCCAGTGATTAACTTAATGGAGGAGCAGAAAAATATAATTAATAAAGGGGGCACCATGCGTTTGGGAGCCTATCCTTGTAAAATACAGAAAAATAGCAAAGCGGCTCATTTATACGGTTCTACGATTATCTCAGAAAGACACCGTCACCGTTATGAGTTCAATAATAAATATTTAAAAGATTTTGAAAACGCGGGAATGATTCCTGTGGGAGTTAATCCGGATTCAGAATTAG
>JAHEMU010000387.1 GCA_024643485.1 Cytophagales bacterium | reverse complement strand
ACTTCCAGAGTTAGAAATTAATGAAATGAATTACCTAGATATGATTTTTTCAAATCTAGATGATGACAACGCAAGGATATTCGCACAGGCATATCGCACTCAAAGAAAATCTAAATCTGATGTAATGATTTTTTGTATTATTGGGTTGGTGTTAGTCCCCGGATTACAACGATTTTTATTGGGCCAAATTGGCATGGGCTTCCTTTACCTTTTTACTGGTGGACTGTGTTTTATTGGAAGTATTTTGGATATCGTTAATCACAAAGAATTGACCTTCGAATTCAACCGCAAAGTAGCCGACAAATTAGCCGGAAACGTTCGATTCAATTAGCAAAGATCAATTCTCTAGGATATAAGTAACTGCTATTCTTTATTCTTGTTTTTATCTTTTGCTTTGCTCTTTTCCTTTTCTTTTTGATCAAAATGAAGAGTGCCTGAAACCTGGCCAAAATATTTTTTTATGATTGAATTATAATTAGGTTTATCAGAATCCTTGATTTTAATCCCATTTATTGAAACAATTTCGTTGTCGTCAATTTTAATTTCATCAATCTTATCCGTACTTTTTAAATACCCATCTTTAACTGCCTGACTATTCATCTCCTTTTCCATTTCTTTAAAGGCAGCTTCAAATTTCTCCATTTCTTTATCCATTTTTTCCTCGAACACACGCATATTTTCTTCTAATTCGCGTGAATCAAATTGAAAATCTTTCATTTTGGCTTCCATTTCCTTGTGTAACGGAACCATCATTTCATTGATTTTAACTTCCATTTCTTGAATTTTGGCTTCATTTTCAGACAGAAGTTGTTGTAATTTTGCATCATCTAAATGCCCTTTACTTTCTTTCATTGATAGCCTAACCTCTTCCGATACTTTTTTAGAAATTTCTGCCATCTCTTTTGAAAGCTGAGACATTTCCTTTTGATTTAATTGTTCAATCATTAAAGATTGTTGGCTTGCCATTTCCGATGCTCTTTTAGCCAACTCACGGGCATGTTCTTCCATTTTTTGTTGATGAATTTGCAGTATGGGAAGTGTGGTATCACCAAAGTGGAAGGAATAATTGAAGTCATCAAAATCCCCAAAATCAAATTCAAAATTCATGTCATCAAAATTGAAATTCATATCGTCAAAATTGAAATCGAAACTCATTGATTCGTCAAACTGAAATGAATTAGGAATTGGAGGCACGGTTGGTGCAGAAGACATAGCAGGGACCGTGGGCATCGCGGGCGTCTCTGTCTGTTTTTTAGGGACCGTATCCAACGACACTCTGGCGGAAGCATCGTTAGACAGTATATCGGAAGGTGAATCAATTACCTTATGCTGTAGTTTCGTTACTAATTCCTTTTCCATGGGCTCGTAAGTAATACGTTTCCAAGAAATAAATGCAGTACTAACTGCTATCAATAGTGCCGCTACGGCTACCCCTGACCTTGAGGATGTTGTGTTTTGTCCCATGATTTTTTTAATTCTGTTTATTAAGTAGTTTTTGTGTCCTGTTAATTGAATTGCCAAGGAGCTTGAGTTCAATCTCAGTTCCTCCACCACGACCAAGGTTCTGGCGTACCCTGCGGGTGATATACCATTCGCTAAAACCATTTCATCACATGCATTTTCTCTTTCTTTTCTAGCTTGAAAGGAAAAATACCAGACAAAAGGATTGAAAAATAAGAAGCTTTCTATAAGAGTCTGAACCAAATTGACCATAAAATCATACCGACGAATATGGGCTAATTCATGCAGTAATACTGCTTCAATTTGGGAAGGTGTAAATCCAGAAACAATACTACTTGGTAGTAAAATAATCGGTTTTACGAACCCTGTAACGCAGGGGACCAACACTCGTTCACTCCATTTTAAACCCACTTTTGCAGATATGTTTAATTTTTCTGAGAGCTGTGTAATCAATTGATCAAAATCCGCATCGACATTCCATTTAGCATCTGTTCTAATTGAATTTACTTCATACAAACCATTAAGTAATCGTACGCTAAACAATAACACTCCTGTAAACCACAGAAGAGAAAGGTACGGCATCATCATTTCAATGGTAAGACCCGAAATCCCCGAGGTTTGTGCCGAAATATATTGAGCTAAATTGATTGAACCTTTTGAAGAAAATTCGGCAGCGTATAAATATTTTGCAGAATAGGTTAAATATCTATTCACAAAAGTAGAAATAGACCAAGCTGCTATTCCTCCCATTGCTAATAAATGGATGATATATATAGATGATGCCTTTTTCTTTATCAAGAAGGGTCGAATTAACTGCCATACCAAAAATACCGCCAATCCTTGCCACAAAGAGTGTAGTATTGCCCAACCGATGGAAAAACCAACGGGGGAATTAATCAATGAGGTTATGGTTTCCATGGTCTTTTTCTGGATCTAGTTCATCAATTAACTTTCTAATTTCATCCAACTCTTTTTTAGAGCTTTTGGAATTACCCAATAACTGCATCACTAAGGAGGAAGCACTTCCTTTAAATACCGTATTGAGTAATTTATCAACGATTTGCTGTTGCGTATCCCCCCTGCTCACATTGGCTAAATAAAAATGAGTTTTACCCTGTTTACTTCGAGTAACCATCTTCTTATCGAACATGATTTGTAATAATTTTAACGTGGTAGTATAACCCGTTTCATCATTGGGGTACAAAATTTCATGTACATCACGCACCGAGCTCCCTGGTTTGTCCCATAAAATTTGCAGTATCTGTAATTCTTTATCAGTGGTTCTCATTTTATCTACGAATATTTTCGTACAATATAGTTATTCTAATTTTACTTACAAT
>JAHEMU010000386.1 GCA_024643485.1 Cytophagales bacterium | reverse complement strand
TTACATCTTTAGAAAGAAAAGGACTCGCAATTCGAGAAGAAATAAATATATCTTCCTCGATGCGTTTCGACACTTCCGATAAATAGTACTCCGTCAAATTATCTTTCTTCACTAAAAAATAACCAGCAAATCCTTCCTTATTTGACTCTTCTCTGATTTTTTCAAATTCATATATTCCATACGCACCGGAAACCGAAGTGAGTAATACAATGATAAAAACGTATAAAAAGCTATTGTACCTCCAGCGTAAAAAATTCTTAAAAATCTGACTAAAATAAAGGATAACGAACAAGGTAGCACCTGTTACTATCACCACACTATAATGCTGCTCATTACCTAATTGAAATGCCAGAAAAAACAAGGTGCCAATTGTCAAACTAGACAGGAATTTCCAAGGATTATTTTTACAAAGTGAGAAAAGGACTCTAAATAATATATGAATGCATAAAAATAAAGTAAATCCACTTACCACATAAATGATCAAGGTAATCAACCTTGGGAAATCAAACTGCAAACTGGCGGTTATATCCTGACTTATTTGAGAGTTTTCATAGATGGTTTGTATAAGCAAATGGGGATACCACAACACTAGATAACAAACAAAAACAATTAAAATACTTAAAACGCTTTGAGTCGTAGTATTGGCATTTAGTATTTTCTTAAGTAGGGAAGAATAGATATAAAACCTAAAAGCAAATAAAAATATCAATCCAACAAATATGGTATTTACCAACAAATCTCCAAGCGAAGGCGATATTTTTGAAGAAGCAAAAAACAACGAACCAAATAAACCTGTTTCTATTATATTATCAGGAAATTCAAAGGCGAGCATTAAATAGCGGATAATTAATACACAAGTGACCCACATCGCAAAAGAGACTTCAAATTCACCGTCTTTCACTTTATTTCCTAAAATCCTCCAGATGTAATACATCAGCATTCCTAGAAAGAAAAAGGAGGTAAATAAAATGGCATTTCCTTTTCCTTGACTAATTACCTTTTGATCCATATTTATCACAACCGAAAAAATAGGTTTATCTAAATAGGACACTACCCCATTACTTTTCTCATCAAAATTTTTAATTATAAGTCCGTCCTTATAGGGGAACAGTCGTTGATTCAGTCCTGAGTATAAGTAATCGTTGCTAATGGTATAAAATGAATTGAGACGAATTAATCCGAAGAGTTCGATACCATCTGACATATTATATTTAATCAGAATAAATTGGCCTGCATCAGTTTCTAAAAAACTCCTATTTGGAGAAGTTGCCATGGAATAATATTCTGGCATATATTTATTATCACTCCAATAAATGAGTTTTTCATTTTGAAAGAGGAAAAAACTGCGGTTAATTCTTGGGTTTAAATGGCTGAAAATTTTCGGGTGGTTTACCGCCTGCATGACAATCGTTGCCTGCCTATTTGTTTCTTTAATCTCTTCGCCTATTTTATTTTCAATTTTCTGAACCAATGAATTAGACTCAGATAGAAAGCGATGATTATTAAGATTAAGAATAATGCACAGTAACATGCCGGCAATGGCCGTATAAAGGAATATTTTATCTGATAGAAGAATTGTTTTTTTCACATCAAAGGGAAAGAATATACTAATTTAACTATTCTTTTGATGTTTGCTCAAACTTTATGCCACCTATCATATATAAATATAGAATTCTACTGTATTGAAAAATAGGTGGAGATAACAATAATACGCTTAATGGAATTGCCCAAAAAGTAAAGGATGACCTTATCTTACCTGTTAAATAGGCAATTGTAAGCTCTATTAATACAATAGCAACAACTAAAGCATAATTCACAAAAAGAGCGCCCCAAAAAAATCCTGGTTCGCGTTCAAATGGCACACCACAAACTTGACAGTTTTGATGCATATCAAAGCTTTTACGATGATAAGGCTTACTCTTAAATAAATGTCCTTCCCTACATCCGGGGCATTTGCCCTCTCTAATCGCTCTTCCCTTTGAAATCATACCCTTGATTATGAATACCCTACACTAGTTGACGTTTTGGCTTAAATTAGGCTTTTTAATTGATTTACGACTTGCGCGATACCAACCCCAAGCCAAGGCGCCTAATGCTAGGTATGGTGCTACAAACAGATATAAAATTCCAGCATTTATAGATGAAGCTATTGATAAATCACCATTTGCGATATTATTTTCCAATGTAGCCTTACACATGGCACATTGTGCATCAGAATAAAAACTCAACCCAATAAACAACACTAGAATAAGTACCTTTTTCATAATTCAAAGATAGTGGTTTGAATTCAAATTAAGATGAATAATACGGACTGATTAATAAATACACGATTACCCCAGTCATGGCTACATAAAACCAAATGGGTAAAACATATTTCGCCAATCGCTTATGATTTTTAAAATCACCTAAAAAAGCGCGAAGGAATGAAATCAACACCAACGGCACCACCAAAATGGACAATAGAATATGGGTAATTAGTATAAAAAAGTAAATGACCTTTATTGGTCCTTCACCCCCAAAAGGAGTACTTTCACTGGTCATATGATACGCCACGTAAAGCCCTAAAAATACAGCGCTTAAAGCCATACAAGTAACCATAATAGCTCGATGTAACTTTTTATTCCCCATACGGATAGCGATAAATGCCAGAACGAGAAGTATGGCTGTTACCCCATTAATAGTCGCATAAATTGGGGGTAAAAAATGTAAATCAACGCCATCAATTTTCACTCCAAATAACCCCGCTACGATTAAAGGAATAAGAATGGATATGGCAATGATTATTCTTTTATATAGGGCTT
>JAHEMU010000063.1 GCA_024643485.1 Cytophagales bacterium | reverse complement strand
GTTCGAAGGTACGAGCCCCTCTCCTGAAAATCATAGTTTGATTCTAATAGAAGATGTTTTAGGTTGAGATGGAGATTGTGAATAAAGATTTGAGATTTGAATGGAGAGGGGACGGGGGTGAGGTTGCCGTAATACAAGTAATATTCCCTTTACTCCTTTCCCAAAGCACATTTTTCCATATTTCCTTATATCTTTGCGGCTATTATGATAAAACAGGACGAAAATACGCTTAAAAATATAGTTGGTCATGCTAAGGAATATGGTTTTGTATTCCCTTCCAGCGACATCTACGATGGTCTTGCTGCTGCTTACGACTACGGCCAACAGGGTGTTTTATTAAAAAATAACATCAAGGAATACTGGTGGAAGTCGATGGTTCAACTCCACGAAAACATCGTGGGAATAGACGCGGCCATCTTTATGCACCCTACCACCTGGAAAGCTTCCGGGCACGTAGATGCATTTAACGACCCACTTATAGACAATAAAGATTCGAAAAAACGGTACCGTGCAGATAATCTCATCGAAGATCACCTTGCGAAAATTGAAGCGAAAATCGATAAGGAAATTACCAAAGCGGCCGACCGTTTCGGTGAATCGTTTGATGAAAAACAATACCGCGAAACCAACCCTAGAGTAAAAGGATATCAGGAAAAAATCGATCAGATTAATGAGAAAATGAAGATTTCCATTGAAACGGGTCAGTTGGAAGGATTGAGGGAAATCATAGAGGGTGAGGGTATTGCTTGTCCTTTGTCTGGCTCAAAAAACTGGACTGAAGTGCGTCAATTTAACTTGATGTTCTCTACAGAAATGGGATCACTGGCTGAGGATGCTAATAAAATTTACCTTCGTCCGGAAACGGCACAAGGGATTTTCGTGAACTACCTGAATGTTCAAAAAACCGGAAGGATGAAACTCCCATTTGGTATTGCACAAATTGGAAAAGCATTCAGAAATGAAATCATTGCCCGTCAGTTTATCTTCCGTATGCGTGAATTTGAACAAATGGAAATGCAATTTTTTGTAAAACCAGGCGAGGAAATGGAATGGTATGAGTATTGGAAAAACTTCCGTTTGAAGTGGCATGCCAACCTGGGAATCGAATCGGATAATTACCGTTTTCATGATCATTTAAACTTAGCGCATTACGCCAACGCGGCCTGTGATATTGAATTCAACTTCCCTATGGGTTTCAAAGAACTGGAAGGTATTCACAGTAGAACTGATTTCGACCTTGGAGCTCACGAAAAACACAGCGGTAAAAAACTTCAATATTTCGATAATCAAGAAAATCGCAGCTACACTCCTTATGTGGTTGAAACGTCTATCGGCTTGGATAGAATGTTCCTCGCAATCCTTTCTGCTAGCTATCAAGTCGAAGTTTTGGAAGATGGTTCTGAAAGAACAGTTTTGCGTATCCCTAAACCACTTGCCCCCTATAAAGTCGCTATTCTACCTTTGACGGCGAAAGATGGTTTGCCAGAAAAAGGACGTGAACTATTAAATGAGCTGCGGTTTGAAATGGACTGCACCTACGAGGAAAAGGATTCCATCGGAAAACGATATCGTCGTCAGGATGCTATAGGAACGCCTTTCTCGGTCACCATAGACCATCAAACGTTAGAAGATAATACGGTAACCATCAGAGATCGCGACAGCATGGAGCAAGTGAGGATTTCTGTCGCTGAAGTGAAAGCGCATATTCAGGCTCAAACTTCTATCAGTACTTTATTAAAGAAATTGTAATTTTTGAAATTCTTCTCAGGAAGTAGCCTTATTCACTTCCTGAGAAGTTATTACTTCGACTATCTTGTCCTCTTCACTGGTCATTTTAATGGCTTCAGAATCTTCTTTGAATAAATATTCGTTGATTCTATTCCTGATATCTAAGGTTGATAAATCAGTCTTTAACTTTCCACTGTAGGCGATAGCAATATGTCCGGTCTCTTCTGATACACTCAAAATTAGGGTATCCGTTGCTTCCGACATTCCAATAGCAGCCCGATGGCGCAAACCATATTGCGCGGGAATATCGTCCTTTTCACTCACCGGCAAAACACAACGAGCGGCTTTGATCCGACCCTTATATAATATAACCGCTCCATCATGCAATGGACTGTGCTTATCGAAAATACTTAAAAGCAACCGCTTAGAAATCTCCGCATCGAGTATATCTCCAGATTCAGCAAAGAATTTTAATGCCGAATCGCGAGAAAAAACCAGCAAAGCACCCACTTTTTCAGCGCTTAATACTTTAATCGCATCTATTATCGGATTGATATTATAGGCCCGCTCTTGTTCTTTCCTTTTCCACCGAAAAAAATTCGATAAAAAGCTGTCTTTATTAAATTCAGTAGTTCGTCCAATCAGCAATAAAAATTTTCTGATTTCAGGTTGGAATAGGATGATGGTTGCCAACACCCCAACCCCCATAAATTGACCCAAAATGAGAGATAACAATTCCATTTGAGCGGCACGAACAATTAAAAAAATCAAGTAAAGCGCCAGCACTCCTAAGAAGATTTTAACCGCTACTGAACCTCGCATCAACTTATACACTTGATACAATAAGGCAGACACCAAGGATATGTCAAAGACATCCACCCAACTCACTTCCAGAAAACCTATATTAAATAAAAATATCACAGCTATTGACGCAGTTTTTGTATAATTCTAATGGCCTCTACGGCCTCTTTGACATCGTGAACCCTAAGTATAGAAGCGCCCCCTTGAAGCGCAACCGTATTTAAAATACTCGTTCCATTAAGGCTATCTTCCGGCCCGACCTCAAGGTACTTAAAAATCATGGATTTTCGGGATACCCCCACCAATAATGGTCGTTCCAATACGGTAAAATTGTCCAATTTCTTTAGTATTTCATAATTTTGATCCAATGTTTTAGCAAAACCAAATCCAGGGTCAATAATAATGTCTTTAACCCCCATTTGGTTTAATCGATGCAACTTGCGTTCAAAATATCGAATCAGGTCAGAAATTAAATCCTCATAATTAGTATCCTTTTGCATGGTTCCGGGGTTCCCTCTCATGTGCATCATGATATAAGGCACTTGTAAATCTGCCACAACCTGGAACATCCTATCGTCTAATTCTCCACCTGAGATATCATTAATCATCGCAGCCCCCGCCTCTACCGATAACCTGGCCACTTCCGATCGGAACGTATCAATTGAAATTGGGATTTGAAAGGCCTTGGAAACCGTTTCAATAAGAGGTATCACTCTATCCAGTTCTTCCTGTAACGAAACTACATCAGCCCCGGGCCTACTACTATACCCTCCAATATCAATGATATCCGCACCCTCATGAATCATATCCGCCACCTTTCGCTCCACATCCTTCCCTTTTGAACGACTTTCAGAATAAAACGAATCTGGCGTGGCATTCACAATACCCATCACTTTTGGACTGGAAAGGTCCATTATTTTGCCATTAACATTGATCAATGGCTTTGCTGTAAAGATTTCTTTCACCATTTTTGTTACGAACTAACGATTTATACTTTGGAAGACAAAACGGTAAGCGAATATAAAGAGGTAATTAAGCGTTGCAAAGAACTTTTCGAAAAGAAAACGAGAGACTATGGTACCGCCTGGAGAATCCTACGAGTTTCTTCCCTCACCGACCAAATTTTCATCAAAGCACAACGAGTGCGTTCCATTCAGGAGAAGGGTCAACAGCTAGTAGATGACAACATCACTGATGAGTTCATCGGAATCATCAATTATTGTATTCTTGCAATGATACAGCTGGAGTTGGTTAAAGACGACCGCATGGAATTATCCTATGAAGAATTAGAACCGAAATATCAACATGCCGCCGATGAGACCTTGGCATTACTTCAAAACAAAAATCACGATTATGGTGAAGCCTGGCGTGAAATGCGTGTTAGTTCGATCACCGATATTATTCTTATGAAGTTACTTCGCGTTAAACAAATAGAAGATAATCAAGGCAAAACGCTGGTCTCAGAAGGGGTAAAAGCCAATTATCAGGACATGATTAATTATGCAGTGTTTTGTTTAATCAAACTTAATTTCTTGAACTCATGATGAAAATTATTGATCAATTCAGCCGATACTTTGTTGGTGGACTATTTATTTTTTCCGGACTGATAAAACTCAATGATCCGATAGGTACCAAAATTAAACTTGAGGAATATTTTGATGTTTTCAGCGTTGATTTTTCTCCTTTTTTTGAACACCTCGTTCCGTGGGCCTTACCCATCGGGATGTTTTTAATTATACTCGAAATTGTTCTGGGAATTGCGGTACTCATTAATTACAGAATGAAGATCACCACCTGGGTATTATTGTTATTGATCATATTCTTTACGTTTCTTACCTTCTATTCCGCCTATTTCGATAAAGTTACCGATTGCGGTTGTTTCGGTGATGCCATTCCATTAAATCCTTGGCAATCATTTATTAAAGACCTCATTTTAGTCGTATTTATCGCTCATTTATTTTGGTATAGAACACGATTTAAAGATATCCTTAAAGTTCAAACTGGCAATATAATCGCCCTTTCTACCGCGATCATATCATGTATTATTGGAATTTATGCCATTGAACACCTTCCATATCTCGATTTTCGCCCGTATAAAATAGGAGCGAATATTCAGATGGGGATGATTCCTGAAGAAGATCCAATTATTGAATATATCTTCGAAAAAGATGGGAAAGAGATCAAATCTCCTACCTTCCTAACCGAAGCAGATGGGTACACTTACATAAATAGTGTCGTTACCAACGAAGAAAAAACCATTCCAAAAGTTCAGGATTATCAAATAATGTCACCCGACGGAGAAGATTATACGGATCAATCTTTCCAAGGAATCAAGTTGATAGTGGTTATGCAGGATACCAAAACATTGCGGATGTCAAGGCTGAATGAACTGGCACAACTCGCCAATCGCTTAGATGGAAAGTTGGAAACGGTTCTCTTTACTTCTATATCAGAACAAGAAATAGAATCACTTCGGCATGAATATCAATTGGCCATCCCGTTTTACTTTGTGGATGGAACCGTTTTAAAAGCGATGATTCGATCAAATCCTGGAATCATGTTATGGAGAGACGGTGTAGTGATGGGAAAATGGCATATCAATGACTTGCCAGATGAAACAGATATTGCCAATATGCTTTAATTCATGTCGCATCTATTTATTATTGGAATGCCCGCTTGTGGTAAAAGTACCTTTTCTAAAAAATTGAGCAAGGTAATAAAAATGCCGCTAATCGATTTGGATCATTATATCGAAAAAAAAGCAGGTAAATCCGTTCAGAATATCTTTCAGGAGCAAGGCGAAGACCCTTTTAGAAAACTGGAACATGAAAGTCTATTGGAGTTAATCGGATTCCCTAACTCCCATATTATAGCAACAGGTGGTGGCACTCCCGCTTTTTTCAATAACATGGAATTAATGAATCATGCAGGCAAAACCATCTATCTCAAAAAGTCGGTAACTACGCTAATAGAAAACATGCGGAACGACAAAAAAAATATTCGCCCCTTATTACTGGGTGCCTCTGAACAGGAATTGCGTCAAAAATTAACCGTACTAAATGAAAAAAGGGAAGCATTTTACAAAAAAGCTTCCCTTATTATAGTAGAAAATGACTTGAATCCCATCGAACATGTGATTCAAGCATTTGAATTATCTGTTTAGAAATTCCAACCGACGGTAGCCACAATCATGGTATTTTTAATATCGGAGGTGGCATTTTCCATTCCTGTTATAGAGAAGGGTCTATGCGTTTCTTGAGTATTACTTCTCACCACCGCTAAATCGAAAAAGCTGGATTTTTTACGAATTCCAAATCCACCGCTCACCGTTGACATCCCGCTGATCTCTGCATTTTCATTTACTGCCGGATTTCCATATACGCCAGCTCCTAACCGAGCGCGGAATATATCATATCGATATTCACCACCTACGCGGAAATTGACCACTGAACTATAATCATCTAAAATTTCTTGATTATCAGGAGTCATAGAAAAATCATTTGAGGAAAGTCTGGTTTTGCTAAAATCCATTCGTTCAAAATCGGCCGTGATAAAACCTGATTTTCCTAAAAACACCGTTGAACCAATTCCGAATTTACCCGGAGTTGTCATTGAATAATCAGAAATTATTAAGTCATTAGTTACATCTACACTAGTTAGCACTTCTCCAGTGCTTGGGTACACAAAACCATTCCAATCGGTTTGAATAGATGCTAGCCATTCATCGTTTACATTATAATACGTCGGCGAAGTATAGTTGATTCCGATTTGAATCATTTCAATTGGGCGCACAATAAAGCCCAGCGACATATTAATGCCCAATCCGTAAATATCTAATTCCTCCTTCAGATTTATTTGATTGATATCTGCGGCATTGGAGAAGTATTCATAATATTTCTTTTCAGAAGAATAGTTAAATGAATTCATTCCAATCCCTACTCCAAAAAAGAATTTGTCATTGTAGTTTCCACCATAGGCAAAACTCCATTGAGCATTTGACCCTCTGACATCGATAGACTCCCCTTGTATATTTGGATAATCCAGGACATAACTATCGTAGAATAATTGTCCTGCATTTGCATCATAAATGGTATCGATTAAATATGAATTCCAACCGAGTCCTAATAAGGTATTATACTCCGAACCACCTTCTAGAAAAGAATTGGGAACCACGCCATCTACTCTATCCAAAAAGTAGTCTATGATACTCACATTTGGATTGGACGTTTCGTAATTAATTCTCTTATGGTAATTATTAGTATGTGTATAATTTACAGCAAACGAGCCTCCTTTATAACCTCCAGAATCATTGCCACTGGTACTAATGACGATTCCTAACTGGGGGATATTCAAATTAAATTTCGATTCAGGTGTGTTTTCACCATAAAAAGAAGAAATAGAATTATTGACAAAAGAGCCTCCTGAAATTGAAAAACTAGAACGGTTCGACATTCCGAGTCCGGCAGGGTTGCTCAACGCTAAGCTAGGGTCACCGCCGAGTGAAATTTGCGCACCTCCCATACCCAATATTCTAGCGGATCCACCGGGGGTATTTCTGCCAAACAGAATGGCTCCTTGTGCATAGGATTGTGCCTGTACATTTTCATTTAGACAAACCACTATCAGGCTTATCGCAAATATTGATAAGAATCGTTTCATTTTGCTGTATTTAAGCGTTTTTAGTTTCCTCCTCTTCGGCTACTTGAAGATGATGAATTTCCTGAAGACGATTTACCTGATGAAGATGAACCTGATGAGGATGATCTTCCAGATGAACCACTACTCATTCCTGAACTTCTTGAACTACTTCCACCGCTGTTTGATCGAACGGCTCCGCTATTTCCGGAAGAACTTCTTGATGGACTATATCCACTGCTGCTTCTAGACGCCGGAGGAGTAAAGCTTCGGTTTGATGAGTTGTTTGAAGGAGTGTACCCTCTTGTTGGGCTACTTCCTGCATTTCCTCGTTGAGAAGATGGAGTATAAGCACCTCTATTAATTTGTGAATTTGAGCGCTGAGCATTATTCATGGTAGGCGCTGAAAAATTAGTAGATGAACTATTGATTCCTCTTTGGTAGCTATTGCTACGGCTTCTTACAGTCTGTCCTGAGTTATTCCCAGTATTTGACGTCGTATTTCTAGTAGTATAAGAACGAGATTGAACACCTTCGTATCCTCTAGCAGCAGAAGTACCACGTTGAATTTGAGAAGATGAGGTGCTCTCATTTCCACGAGTTCTAACGCTTGAATTCGAATAATCACTTCTGTTATTTACTGCACTATACACATTTCTTGATTCATAAGAACGACTTCTAACCGGCGTTGCAGCACTGTTAGTACGGCTGGTACCTTGGGCAACATCCGTTCTGGAAGTAGTTCCTGTTCGTGAACCTGCCACTAAAGTAGAGGTTGAAGTATTGTTTCGGCGAGTAGGCACGCTACTTCCATTATCTATTCGGCTAGAAGAAGGATCTCTTCTGCTGTTCACAGAGCCAGAGCTGTAGTAGTTTGTGTTTGTTGAAGCTACTGTTCTATTGTCTCTACGGCCTTTTACATAGTCTCTATTATTGCTATTCTCATAGTTATATACATTGGTTACGTAATTATTGTATCCGCCCCAATTATTGTAGTGACGATTATAACCATAGTATGAATAGGAAGGATAGTAGTAATTACTTCTCCATCCCCAACAGTTGTTGTTATAATAATATGAGTTTGACCATCCCCAAGAAGCTTCCCAAGACCATGTGCTTCGTCCCCAATACGAATTATAAGGATTGTAATAATCGTTATAATAAACGCCTACATAAGGTGAATAATAACGAACTCTGTATAGGTAGAATGGATCGTAAATGGTATTTCTATAAAACATTGGGTTGCTCCAATAGATATCATCCCATGTTGAATAATTATTTACAATTACCGAACGAGAAGCATAATCCATACGATCATAATAATCTTGATCATAATACCCTTCCTCGGTAAGCTCTTGTCCGGCATTTTTCTGATACCTGGCCATGTAATCTGGGTTCATCATTGCTCCCTCTTCTGTAACTGTATCCATTTTCACGGCAGCTTTTTCCTTTTTCGCTTTGCGATCAGAAGACTTGAAGTACATATCATCGTACTCCTGCGACATTCCAACTAATGGAATCAAGAACATTCCCACCAAAAAGGCGGCAGAGGTTTTAATGTTAAGTAGATTTTTCATGGCTTTTGGACTTTATGGTCTACATTTATTAACGTCTTTTTATTAAAAAAGATCAGAATGAACAGTAAAATCTTATATTTGCAGTCTCATTCCAAGTAAATATAAGCAAATTCTATACCAAAAATAAATAATGAGTAAAGGAATCACAAATAGAGCAGATGATTATTCACAATGGTACAACGACATTGTAAAAAAAGCGGATTTAGCTGAGCATTCACCTGTAAGAGGCTGCATGATTATTAAACCCTACGGATATAGTATCTGGGAAAAAATGCAGCAACAATTGGATAAAATGTTCAAAGAAACCGGACATACCAACGCATACTTTCCACTATTCGTGCCAAAATCTTTTTTGAGTAAAGAGGCCGCCCACGTAGAAGGTTTCGCTAAAGAGTGCGCGGTAGTTACACACTATCGCTTGAAAAATAATGAAGACGGAACCGGAGTTATCGTTGACCCCGATGCTAAACTTGAAGAAGAACTCATTATTCGCCCAACTTCTGAAACGGTCATTTGGAGTACCTATAAAAACTGGATTCAATCGTACCGAGATTTGCCACTTTTAATTAACCAATGGGCCAATGTGGTGCGTTGGGAAATGAGAACCCGTTTGTTTTTAAGAACTGCAGAATTTTTATGGCAAGAGGGTCACACCGCACATGCTTCAAAACAAGAAGCAGTGGAAGAGACCATACAAATGCTAAAGATATACGCCCAATTTGCTGAAGAACACATGGCAATGCCTGTGATTCAAGGTAAGAAATCGGAAAGTGAAAAATTCCCGGGAGCGATTGACACCTACTGTATTGAAGCATTGATGCAGGATGGAAAAGCACTTCAAGCTGGAACCAGTCACTTCTTGGGTCAGAATTTCGCGAAAGCATTTGATGTGAAATTTGCGGATAATGAAGGAAAGCTAGAATATGTTTGGGGAACCAGCTGGGGAGTAAGTACCCGATTAATGGGAGCCCTTATTATGGCACATTCCGATGATAACGGATTAGTACTTCCTCCAAAATTAGCTCCAATTCAAGTCGTTATTGTTCCAATTTACCGAACAGACGAACAAAAGGCAGCCATTGAAGAAAAAGCGAATGAAATAGTGAAATTATTGCGTTCTAAAGGGCTGAGTGTTCAGTTCGATAAGCGTGATACACATAAACCAGGTTGGAAATTTGCTGAATATGAACTGAAAGGCGTTCCCGCTAGAATCGCCATTGGGCCAAACGACATGGAAAATGGGACGGTTGAAATTGCCCGACGAGACACGGGAGAAAAAACCACGATTTCCATGGACGAAGTGGGTAATTACCTGCCTCAATTGATGGATGAAATTCAGGATTCCATTTTTAAGAAAGCACATGGATTTCGCAAAGACAATTTAACATCGGTGGACACTTGGGATCAATTTAAAGAAGTTTTAGATAGTAAAGGTGGTTTTATCTTAGCTCATTGGGATGGAACAGCAGAAACAGAAGACAAAATAAAAGAGGAAACCAAAGCGACTATACGTTGTATTCCATTGGATGCGGTGGAAGAAGAAGGTAAATGTGTGTATTCAGGTAAACCATCTAACCAACGAGTGATTTTCGCTAGAGCTTACTAATCATCCAAAAATAACGATTAGTTGATCATAAAAATTATAAAACAACCAGGTTTGGACCATAGACCAAAGAATAGCACTTATTCCCAT
>JAHEMU010000385.1 GCA_024643485.1 Cytophagales bacterium | reverse complement strand
TAAAAGAGGTGACGAAGTTGAGCCCCTTCCATTAAAAGAAGGTAGCAATCGTTTTGTATGGGATATGTCTTATGCCGACGCTGAAACATTTGAAGGAATGATTTTGTGGTGGGGATCAACTAGTGGCCCTGTAGCATTACCAGGTGAGTACAAGGTAAAACTATCGGTGAATGGTGAAGAAGAGGTACAATCCTTTAAAATACTTGCAGACCCACGTTCTTCTGCTACTCAGGCTGATTTAAAAGCTCAGTTCGATTATATAATGCAAGTAAGAGATAAACTTTCAGAGACACATAAAGCAATCACGAACCTTAGAAATGCGAAAACGCAAATAAAAGAGGTAAATGATAAATTAGGTGACAATGAAGGCGCTAAAGAAATCATCGAATTAGGGAAAACCATCATTAAAGAAATGACCACGATCGAAGAAACTTTGTACCAAACTAAAAACAGAAGTGGTCAAGATCCATTGAATTATCCAATTCGATTAAACAATAAGCTAGCCCATTTGAATAGCTTAACTAGCGTTGGAGATAACCGGCCTACAGATCAGGCAGTGGTATTCAAAAAAGAAATTACCGCTCAAATAGACGCAGAATTGAGTAAATTATATTCCATTTTTGATAATAAAATAATCGAATACAATAATAAAGTTAAGTCAATGACCATTGACGCGGTAACCATAAAAAAATAACGATGAAATACATAGGCATTCTTGTTTTGATGTGTACCTCTGCTATCCTTTATTCTCAAGATAAAGAAGAAATAATGAAACCCATTGAGCAAATGTTCGAAGGGTTTATTTCCAGAAATAGCGCATCAGTCAGGGATGCCTTTGTTTCCTCCCCTTCCTTTTATAGTTTATCTGAAGAAGGTTTATCAAAAGCTGATTTTGAAAACTTTTTGAAGTTTGTTGGAAATCCAGACCGCCCAGAAGTGGCAGAACCCATCTGGAATATAAAAATTAATCAAGACGACAATCTAGCAACCGTTTGGGCTGATTATGCTTTATTGGTGGATAAGAAATTAAATCATTGTGGAGTAGATGCGTTTCAATTGATTCAAACATCGACAGGGTGGAAAATATTTCACATTGCTGATACAAGAAGAAAAACTCCCTGCAATCTGCCTAAAAAAGTAAAAAAAATGATTGAAAATTAAAGCAAAGCACCATTTGTTTTGTTATATTTAGTTAAACGTATTTAAATATTATGGAACCCCTAATTAAAAAAACACTGAATGTTTTAGCACAAATTGCTCATGCAGACGGACAATTAGATGAATCTGAAAAAGAAGTTCTTTATGAAATAGCTAAAGAGCATGGTAAAATGGATATTGATGACGATGTTTTAAATGAAATATTACTCAATCCCAGACAAATAGAGGATTTTAGAAATTATTCAGAATATGATAAGTTAGAATTGATGTTCGTGGCTATTCGTGTAATGAGAGCTGATGGGCTTATTCATGATTCTGAAGTAGAATTCTGTAAAAATTTGGCAATGGACTTATCGTTAAATCCAAAAGTTGTAGACGACTTCTCTACCATTGATGAGTTTAATTTTGATAATTTCATGAAGGATTCACATAAATACACCAAATGATTTTACGTTCACTTCTTTTCATTTTTATAATATCATTTGGAATTACTTCCTTTGCCCAATTTAATGGCACGCTAGTACTTGTAAGGCATGCAGAAAAGGAGGCTGAGGGCAAAGACCCAACTTTAACTACCAAGGGTCAAGAGCGCGCAGAAAACTTGGCATTTATATTAGGTGGTTTAAAAGTTACTGATGTATTATCAACAAACTATAATAGAACCAAAGAAACTGTTTTACCATTAGCTAATAAAAATAAATTGGAGCTGACGGTTTACCCTCCAGTAGATTTTTCAAAGATTGAAGAGTTATTATCCAAAAAAAACCACGATGCTGTCGTAGTAGTTGCTGGTCATTCCAATACAATTCCTGCCATTTACAATCATTTTACCGGTAATAATATACCTGATTTTAAAGAATCCGAATACGACAATTTAATCATTGTGACCTTTTCTTCAGAGACCCCACCCAAAACTATTTGGTTACATTATTAAAAAAAGGACTGCTTTAATAAAAAAGCAGTCCCAAACCCTAGCTCACAGAACACTTTTAATGGGTGTTCTATGTGCCTTTATGCAGTACAAAGTTAATAGGTAAAATGATCTGAACTTTCACTTTTTTACCACGTTGATCTCCAGGAATCCAAGCGGGAGCACCTTTCACTACTCTGACAGCTTCCTCATCACATCCAGCCCCTATTCCTTTCACTACTTCCGGAGAAGTAATTGCTCCTGACTCTGACACTACAAATTTAACAAACACTTTTCCTTCAATCCCCAACTTTCTTGCACTATTGGGATAATGCAAATTCTCATTTAAGTAAGCGTAAAATGTCGAATACCCCCCGACCGGTTCAGGCATTTTTTCTACAAATAGAAAAACCTCCTCTGCTATTTCCTCTTCTAACTCCACTGGTTCGTTTACTTCTTTGGCTTGTATACTAAATATTTCCTCCTGATCAATTACAATGTCGATATCGGGTATATCCAATTCTTCCTCTTCAAACACTTCGACAAACTGACTGGCAACCACCTTTGGCTTCGGAGGCTCGGGTGGTGGTATTTCAGTTAATGGTACAATAGGATCAACTGAATACGAAATATTATCACTTTGCACAACAACAATTTCAGTTCCAATATTCCATTCGAATGCGGCAATAACTATGCTAAAACTGAGCATAAGTCCGATGCTAAAAAATAGACCTCGTTTTTTCTCAAGATCATATTC
>JAHEMU010000062.1 GCA_024643485.1 Cytophagales bacterium | reverse complement strand
AATTGTTTCCAATTTTGCATGAAGACATAATATGGCTGAAGTGCCAGATCTTCGTGTGGTCACCAATAGTACAACCCTCATCAATGTAAGCAGACTCGTGTGCTTGAAAACTCATATTGTAAAACTTTTGTCAAAGATAACCATTCCCATGGTTTATTATTTTAACAAGGGAAATTCCTCTGAAAATTCTTATGCGTTATTATAAGCTTCTTTAAGGTAACTAATCATTTCTGCTGTGATTTTTTCTCCAGTTTCCACCCGGATTCTATGCGTACACATCGCATTAAAACTTCCTGATGCTTCAAGTATTCCTTCAGCACTTTTTCCTTTAATTACCAAGCCAATGTCGAGTCGTGTTTTCGTAGAAGGTTGAATGATAGCAAATTGCTTTGAGCGGCGAACGCTAACATAGGCTTTTTTTGGAGCATATTCTACATCCTTTCCGAAAGAAGAAATTTCTGAAAATAGCTGATCATAAATGGAACGCAAACTTTCCTTTCCCTTGTATTGAAGCTCAATTAAATCCTCATCCGAATTTTTTTCTTCTTTGGAAAGCAAAACGATGGAATTCGCAAATCCATGAGTTACGCCATGTTCATTCTTTAAATAAGCAACGGCTTCACTGTGTTTTCCAAACGATTTTTTTGCCAAAACTTTTTTCCATTCGTCCAATGACTTCCCTGTTTTAGAAGGCATATTGTCTATCATTGTTTTTACAGCAGCATCAACATCCATAATCAATCATTTTATTTGGTAATGTTACTAAGTTAAAAAAAAGTGGACTCAATCAAAAAGGCCATCATGTCTTCCATTCATGATAAATTCATTAATTATCGTTTAAAATAGGCTTTTTTGATATATTAGCTCAAATAAATATAGATTATGAAAAATACAGTTTGCATTTTCCTATTGCTATTGATTTCGTTTGGAGGGGCTGCTCAAAAGAAGAAGGTGATCAAGTCACTTCAGAAGATGGAAGAAAATATTCAGGGTCATACAGGTTTTTCACTTTATAATCCTGTTACGAACCAAACACTTATTGAATATCAAGCAAATCGTTACTTTACTCCAGCTTCCAATACCAAAATTTTTACGTTATATACCTCATTAAATGTATTGGGGGATTCAATTCCAGGGCTTTATTATAGAATAGCGCAGGATTCCTTGATTTTCTGGGGAACTGGCGATCCCTCATTTCTTTATGAAAATGTTTATCAAAATCCAGTGGTATTTGAATTTTTAGCGTCCTCAAAGCGGCAGCTTTACTATTCGCCCTCTAATTTTCATGAAGATCATTTCGGACCGGGTTGGTCTTGGGGCGATTATTTGTACAGCTATCAAGTGGAACGATCACCAATGCCGATTTATGGCAATTATTTCCATGTATCCAAAGAAAAAGGAAAGAGAACTCTTGAAATTAATAACCCAGTATTTAAAAAATATTTTTGGTTGCAAGATAGTTTGAAAGGAGGAAGCCCAATCATAAGAGAATATGGGTCCAATTATACGGATTATTTCCCCAAAGATTTATCCAGCGAGTTCGATGAACCCATCCCTTTTCGTCAAAGCTCTTTTCTTATGGCCGAATTATTGATGGATACCTTAAAGAAAAGTGTAAAAGTAGTTAACGTGCCCTTAAAAAATTATCAAACCATTAAAAGCACTCCAGTTGATAGTTTGTATAAAGTAATGATGAAGGTGAGTGATAATTACATTGCAGAACAATTAATGTTAACATGTGCAGGTACATTATCTGATACATTGAATACCAGAATAGCCATTGATTATGCGGAAAGGGAGCTGATGGCCGACTTTCCTGATAAGCCGCTGTGGTACGATGGTAGCGGTCTTTCAAGGTACAATCAGTTTACACCGAGAACAATCGTTTATTTGTGGAAAAAGATATTAGAACAAACAGGACAGGAGCGACTATTTCCATTATTGGCAACCGGGGGAGCGCCTGGAACGATAAAAAATTGGTATGCGTCTGATCCCCCATTTGTTTACGGTAAAACGGGAACACTCATGAATGTTCATGCGCTTTCTGGATATTTAGTTACCGATAAAGGCAACGTGCTTATCTTTTCATTTATGAGCAATAATTATCCGGGCAGCAGCAACGATGTCAAAAAAGAAATGGAACAAATATTGTTTATGATTAAAGATAAATATTGAGATTTGCATATAATTTAATTTGATGAAAAAGGTAGGTACAATAATTCTTCTTGTTTTAGTTTTTCAAAGTTCCTTTGCCCAAAAAATGGATAGCTTGGATATTATGATTGGGCAAATGATCATGATAGGAGTTTCCGGTACTAAGGTGGATGCCAAAAATGATACCTATAAAGCCGTTAAAAGGGGGATGGTAGGTTCCGTCATTTTATTTGAAAAAAATATCAGTCCAAATAACTCCTGGGTAAATTTAAAGAAGTTAACAACCACCCTTCAGCAAGCCTCCCGCGTTCCTTTGTTTATCTCAATTGATCAGGAAGGGGGGAAAGTGAATAGAATGAAAACAAAATATGGTTTTCCTCCTTCTGTTACCCATCAATATCTTGGAAAGACGGCAAGCTTCGATACTACCCGATTTTATTCAGAACTTATGGCAAGTACCTTATCTGGGGTAGGTATAAACGTGAATTTTGCCCCTGATGTTGATTTGAATATTAATCCGAAAAATCCGATAATAGGGCGATATGAGAGGTCTTTTTCTGCTGACCCCGATACAGTAATTATGCATGCTGCTATCTTTATGCAAGCTCATCGCTATTATGGCGTTATAAATACATTAAAACATTTTCCTGGTCATGGAAGCTCTACTTCTGATACCCATTTAGGTATCGCAGATGTTACAAAAACTTGGAAAAGAGACGAGCTTTACCCTTATGGAATTTTAATTAAAAGGGGTGTTGTAGATGCGGTAATGACTTCTCACATTGTAAATAAAAAACTAGACCCCAGTGGTTTGCCTGCAACCCTTTCGAAGGATATTATCACAGGAATTCTTAGAGACAGTTTGGGTTTTAAAGGTGTAATTTTCACTGATGATATGCACATGAAAGCCATTGCGGATCACTATGGACTTAAAGAATCGCTTAAGCTTTCAATAAATGCAGGCGTTGATATTGTTTCTTTTAGTCATAATATTCCTGACCAAAGAGAGAGCAGTGCCATCATTGTTCACCGTACGATTCGTCAGCTAGTAGATTCAGGAGAAATACCTAAATATCGAATTTATGAGTCTTATCGTCGTGTGATGCGCCTCAAAGCACAATTAAATTCAGGTTTCTGATTTAGTTAAAAAAGCCAGTCATTTTAAATTCACCTTGGTTTTCGACGGGATAATATTCATTATCCGAAGTATTGTATTGATAAATTGCACTCCATTCGTCCCGGTGTTCGATGATGGTTTTTATGGCATTTAAACAGTAATCCAATTCTTCGGTCGTCATAGTTGGGTGAAGGGATAATCTGACCCACCCAGGTTTTCCTGTCATATTTCCACTTCGGATATTACTTATTAATTGATTAGAATCGTCATTACTCAATTCATATAAATAATGGGCGTACGTGCTTGCACATGACCAGCCACCACGGGTTTGAATTCCAAAGCGATCGTTTAGTAACCGAACCACCAAATTGTAATGCATCCCTTTAATATTGAAGGAAATTACGCCAATTTTTTCCAATTCATGTTCACAATCTATTAGCTCGATATCATTATTTGGCTTTAGAGTAGCGATCGCCTTATGAAGTAATTCATGTTCACGCGATTGAATATTCTTTACTCCCATTTGTTGCTTCAATTGAATTGAAAGCGCTGTTTTTATGGTTTGGAGATATGCTGGTGTGCCAGCATCTTCCATTGTTTCTAGGTCAGCGGCAACTCCGTATCCACCTGTTGGCTGCGTCCATTTTACATTTCCACCTCCGCTAATACAGGGCTCTCCAGGATGGAGGGATTTATCAAAAACTAACACCCCACAAGTTCCAGGACCTCCGAGAAATTTATGAGGAGCAAAAAAGATAGCATCCAATTTTTGCTTTGGATTGGAAGGATGCATATTCATTTCAACGTATGGAGCTGAAGCGGCAAAATCAACAAAACAAAGACCCTTTGCCTCGTGCATCACTTCAGCTAATTGGTGATAGGGTGAAATTATCCCTGACACATTAGAACATCCGCTAAAGGACCCTATTTTTACTTTTCTGTCTGCGTATTTTTTCAGTATGGTTTTTAAGTTTTTAGGACAAGGAAGCCCTTTTTCATTTGGTGGCAATATTACTAAATCAACTCCTGCTTGTTCCCAAACAGTGTGATTGCTATGATGCTCCATATGAGTGATAAAAACAACAGGACGATTTTCACTTTCCTTATTCCAATTAAAACGCTTTTCTAAAATATGAATTAACCGCTCTATTGCGCCGGTCATACCGTGGCCTACCGTAACAAGAATGTCGTCTTTTGAAGCATTGACATGATCTTTGATGATTTGTCTAGCTTCTTTATAAATAGAAGTAATGGAAGTACCGGTATAATTATTATAACTATGAGGATTTGCTATAAATGGGCTCAACGAGGTCATCTTTTCTTCAATAGGACCGTACATTCTTCCCTCTGCTATCCAATCGGTATAAACCATCGGAAATACGCCATAAAAGGTTCGAACTTGATGATGGTAACCAAGTGTATTTTTCCTGAAGTCAGAAAAATAGTGTTCTATTGATTGAGATTGTTGAGTTGACATAACAATAATTCTTAATTAACGGGGATAAGTCCAGAAGAACCGAAGGGATTGAGTTGTTTATTAACTTCAATACCGCAAGATAAAAATTGTTTATACTCCTGTGAATCGGGAGTGTATCCAACTGGATTATTTAGTACAGTTTTACCATCCGAAGAAAGTAATACATAAAACGGTTGTGAATTGGATTGAAAATAATTGGCCTGAAAATGAGCCCATTTATGTCCGTAATTTTGCAATATTCTTGTTCCTCCGTCTGTTCGTAGGACCTCTATTTTTTCTTCATCCGGTAGCGGTTTTTTATCATCTACATATAAAGAAATCAAAACATAGTCATTGTTAATTACATCATAAACTTCTTTTTCTGTCCACACATGCTCCTCCATTTTTCGACAGTTTACGCATGCATAACCAGTAAAATCGAGCATGATTGGCTTATTCACTTTGGTGGCATATTCAATTCCTTCTCTCAAATCGTGAAAACAATTCAAATTATTTGGACAGTCATTTGGGTGAACCCAACTATATCCTGCTGGGGGGGCTAACCCACTTAATAATTTTAACGGCTCATAGGAGTGAGTCACTTCAGAGTATCGAAATCCTGTGGCTAAGTAAGCAGTAAACGCAAGTGCTATTAAGGCAAAAACCTTTCTGTAAATACTTAATGAAGCGGAAATCGAATCGTGTGGAAATCGAATTTTTCCTAATAAATAAAGGGATAAACTGAAAAAGATAAGGATCCATAAACCATAAAAAAGTTCGATTTTTAAAATTCCCCAATGTTCCACCAAATCGGCATTCGATAGGAATTTTAAAGCAAGAGCCAATTCTAAAAATCCTAATACCACCTTTACGGTATTAAGCCAGCTTCCTGATTTTGGAAGTTTCTGCATCCAATTTGGAAACATGGCAAAAAGAGCGAACGGCAACGCTAAGGCAAATCCAAAACCGCTCATGCCTGCAGTTAATTGAAGAGCTCCCCCATCGGAGGAAAGTGCGCCAGCTAATAATGTTCCCAAAATAGGACCTGTACAGGAGAAACTCACCAATGCTAAAGTTAGGGCCATAAAAAAGACGCCTAATATTCCTCCTACTCCTTCAGCTGCAGAAATTTTGTTAGACCAACTACTTGGTAAAGTGATTTCATAAAACCCGAAAAAACTAAAGGCAAAAAACAGAAAGACAATAAAAAAGATCAAATTTAACCAAACGTTGGTCGATATTTCGTTAAGTATATCAGGATTTACAGAATCGAGTAAATGAAAAGGCAAACTTAGAAGGACGTAAACTAATAAAATAAAGAACCCATACAGGATGGCTTTTGAAGGACCACTACCTTCACCAGTGCTTTTTGTGAAAAAGCTCACAGTTAATGGGATCATTGGAAAAACACAAGGAGTAAGCAGGGCTAAAAAACCACCGAAGAGCCCAAGTAAAAATATGCTCCAAAACCCTTTTTCTTGCGTATTTTCCGCAACGGCAACCTGACAATCATTCTGACGTGTCGTTATATCTCCAGGATTATATCCGTATAGTAGTAGACCGGATTCGTCACTGTTAAAAGAAGGTATACTGTTTTCAACTCCGGCATCAGATGGCTGGGGTTGCCCTGAAGGGAAAAGAGTAAATTCAATATCAATTGGAGCTAGGCATCGCTCATTATCGCAAGTCATAAAGGTTAACACTCCTGAAATAGATAAGGAAGCATCGGATATTGAGAGATGTTGCCGGATGATCATTCGGTCGTGGTATTTGACCACATTCATTTCAAATATATTATCAAATGAAGCATCCCGATTGAGGGTATCTTCTTCAGCTTTTCCAATTATTTCAAAATGATTTCCTTCGTTAAAAACAATTGTAGTAGGGATGGGGCCGTCTTCACTTTCAAGATATTGAGAATAAACACTCCACCCCGGTTCCATTATGGCCGTCCAGGTTATGACATATTCTGAGTCAGAAACTAATTCAATGTTGGAGTCCCACTTAACCGGATTAAAGATTTGTCCGAAAGAGGTTCCGACGATTAATGTGAACAGTACGGAAAAAAGATTTTTCATATCGGGTTTTTTAATACTCAGAACGAATCAATAATTCTCCAAATTTAATAACATTATCTACATGGTGGAGTGAAAATTTCTTTCAATTAGTACATTAAAGGAAAATAAACCCAAATAATGGTTAGTAGTGAATAATTTTTCTGAACTCACACGAAGGTGGATTGGTTTTTTAACTAAACTAGGAGTAATTTAGTAAGACAAATAATATATGATCAGTCAAATATCAATTATCGGTTCAGGCAATTTAGCATGGCATTTGGCACCTGCATTAGAAAACGTTGGATATAAGGTAAATGATGTTTACAGCAGAAATAGGGAACATGCGGCGAAGTTAGTAGGGAGGTTGTATAATGCGGAAGTAAAAGACAATCTCGATTATTCTGAATCGACCTCTGACTTAATAATTATTGCGATAAAAGACGATGCTATTGAAGATATTTGTACGGAACTTATCATTAAGGAACAATGCGGTGTTGTACATACTTCAGGTACCCAGCCGATAAGTGTTTTGGGATATGTACCTACCGAACACACCGGTGTGATTTATCCCTTACAAACATTCAGTAAATCAAAATCAGTATCATTTGAAGAAATTCCAATATGTGTAGAAGCTATGACAAGCACGTTAGAGGAGGATCTTAAAATATTAAGTGGCAAAATCAGTAAGAAGGTAGTTAAAATGGACAGTCATGATCGAAGATTACTCCATTTAGCGGCTGTTTTTGCTTGTAATTTTACAAATCAATTATTTCATATTTCGAAAGAATTACTAGACCGTCGCGGGATTGAATTTGATTTACTTCATCCGTTAATCCGTGAAACCGTAGAAAAATCGTTGAATTTAGGCCCTGAAAACGCCCAAACCGGACCCGCGGCTCGACAAGATTATGAAGTAATTGATACTCATTTGAGTTACTTATCGCAGGAAGAGGAATTATCTTCTTTGTATGAGTTGATAACGAAGTTAATTATACAACAAACGTCAAGAGAGTAAAATGTCGTCGCATCACATTATACGTGATAACCAAGAACCTGCTTTATTATTAATACATCCAGAGGAAGTAAATGAAACGGTGATAGATGCACTGTTGGAGTGGGCGCCCTTGGTCATATGCACAGAAGAGGCGCTTCCATTTATTCTTAAAAAAGGGATAAAAATTGATGCGTTATTAGTAGAGGATGTTCAATTGGATTGGCGTGGGCTCTTGGAATATCAATGGCCGGTAGAAATCATTGATTTTTCAAACGAGAGAGGATTATTACAATTTATTTTAAAACGGGGAATACAGATTTTAAATATGATTGGCTCGTTCGCCGATCTTAATTATTTTGATCTTCAACATTTAAATGAAATCGCCCATCCTTTAATATTTAACGAACATTACAAATATCATTTTCAAACGAAAGGAAATTTTGAAAAGTGGATGAGTCCGGGAAGGGGAATCATCGTTAGGCCTTTAAATGAGCCCTCTTTTGTTTGTATATCAAACGCGGAGGAAATTGGTGAATTGAGATATCAGGCAATAAAAGAAGGGATCGTTTCCATACAAGTATCAAGTCCTTGTTGGATTGGTGAGGTGGTAATATAAAAAAAGGTCTTTGGAATATTCCAAAGACCTTTTTTTTAAAGTTTAATTATATGTTAATCTCTAGTGTCAAGAGATACAGATTCATTGATCCAGCATCCAACTCTAATGGTTTGACCTTTCTTCATATTAAGAGTAAAGATCTCACTTACAGAAGGGAACTGCTCTTTAGCTTTTGCCATTTGAGAAGCATTTCCAGCCAATTGGAACATTTTGTAAGCTGCTAGGAATACAGCGCGGTCATCAACAATGTTTTCACGACCCGCACACTGTTCGAAGCTTTGCATGTACATGGTACCAATATAAGAATATCCTTCTCGGTCTCCATTAGCAGCAGCATTTCTATAATGTTCTCTTGCATTTTCTTTGCTACCAGCTTCACGGTCAAGATGTCCTAATTGGATTTCCATTTCAGCTTTTTCTTCTGGAGTTCCAGCTAATGCAAGCGCATCGTTAAATGATTTTCTTGCAATATCAGTGTTTCCATTTGCTTTTTCCTTCAGTCCAATATTTTTCCATAGTGCAAAAGAAGGATTTTGTTGCGCAATCGTTTTTGCAGCACTTAACCACAAAGGATCGTCAGTACATTTTCCTCTAAGCATCCAGGCAAATATTTTTTCAGCGGTACCTAAATCATTAGGATTCGCTTCAAAACGTGGTCCTAAAGTAGCTTTTACTTTTTCACAATTTAGTTCTACTAATTCTGTTAAAATTTCGGTCACATCGTTTTCGATAGAGGCCAATTTTTTCTTGTCTCCACCAGCCTTTACTTTGGCAGCAATAGCGGTGATAATTTTATCGTAACGATCTAAAATTTCTTCATCAGAAAGGTTGTTGTGATAGAATTTGTTCACTTTCAATACGGTCATATAGTATTTTAAGTTTGCATCCATCACATCGCCATTATTCAATTCAAAGGCTTTATCGTATAAACTAAGTATCCATTCAGACTTCTCTTTGTTGGTTGCCCAATACTTGAATGCATAAAGTGCTTTTCTATCCATTACCGAACCTTCTTCACCACAATACTCCATTCTCATGTCGTAAATGATCATCAAAGAATCTACGTATACTTCTTTTCGAGCATCATCAGTAGCATCATCAGCAAGGTTTGAAAATATCTTTTCACCATTAATGTAGATTGCTCTTTGCAAATCAGGTGTATTTTCTAACAACCACTTATGAGGTGCAACTGCTTTGTCGTATTGTTTTGCCTTTACCATGTCATTATGGAAGGCGTATTGTCTTTCCGTGGCTTCCTTATCGTCTCCCCAGATCCACTCCTTACACTGTGCATTTAATAAGTTCGCACTTATCATTGCTAATGCAAATACTACGATTGAAATTTTTGTTTTCATGACAACTTCCTAAATTCTAATTAAACTTTCTTCTAACAAACCATTTATCATTAAAGGTGACTCCAAATTTAAACTTGAAATACTCTTCTTCTAATAAATTATTTTCTCTCTTCCCTTGTATTCCATATGTAAACCCGAAGTCTACACTTGAAAAACCCTTGTTCAAAACGTTATTTGCTCCTGTCGAAGGGACGATTGGAAAGGATACTCCAAAATTAATGCCAAAGTCATTAACGTCCATACCGTTTATCAAATAGGGTGAGTTTTCATATCTCAGTCCAAAGCGATAAGTTACTCGTTCTAGATAATTATCTATACTAAAAGCATTCGGTGTTATTTCTGCTCCAGTTCCGATATAAAAGCCATCTTTAGTATTTTGCTTAATACCGAATACTGCTAATTGGCTATATTTTTTAACACCAAAATCAACTCCAACCGACCATTTAAATCCATCAGCGATAGACATTCCAATACCAAAAGAGGATGGCATATTAATATTTCCAGGTACGCTATTAACCAAAGTATCTGAATCAATTATAGATTCATTCAATGAACGAAGTTGAAGGGTTTCGAATTCTGTAGCCTTCACTTTCTTTTGTAAATCGTAAATAGCGCCAAAAGTCACAGCTAACGGAGTTTTATTTACTCTTTTAATACTGTCTTGGTAAGAAATTCCCCCTCTAAACAGCATTCCATTGACTGTCGTTCTTTGGTAGATAGTTGATTTATATGCGGACGGGTCATTTTGAGTATCTAC
>JAHEMU010000061.1 GCA_024643485.1 Cytophagales bacterium | reverse complement strand
GCGGCCTCCTCCTTCATTGATTACATCGACATAAATCCCATTTCCAAAAGTAGACTCGCCGTCAACGGCAAGAGTTTTGATATTCTGAATTTTTACTCTAGACGAAATATGGTAATTCGCAATATATGATTTCACATTGTGGATGAGGACATTATCACCCACCGTACAATTGTGGAGGGTAGCGTTATAGATACCCGTGTGAAATGGAATTCCTCCAAATAATGTGATCACTTCAATGAATTCACCTAACCGAATATCACCCGAGAATGATGTGTTTTGAATGTATTCGGGTTGGAAGTGTTCTTTTACTTGTACATTGTTCCAATCATCACACTGACACCCCTGAAGGATCAGTTGCCCTACCTCACTTGATGAAAGTGGGCGATAATTGGTCGTGGAAGGAGTGGCGTCTAACATGAATATCAAATATTTCATGCAAATAAAACAGGTAAGATTTGTATGTGCTATTTTCAATACATAACAAAAACACTACAAATATAATTAAACACTACATGCGCATGATTAATAGTTAAATAGGATAATATTTTAATGTATATAAACACTACATTAAATTCGAAGGAGAAAATTTGCTAACCCGTCTGAACGTTTTAGGCGGAGTTTTTTTCGAAGTCTGGTTCTAGACACTTCAACACTTTTTGATGTGATATTTAATAGGGACGAAATCTCTTTTGTACTTAACTGTAGTTTTAAATAGGCGCAAAGTTTCAGGTCTCGAGAGGTTAGTATGGGATAGGTATGTACAAGCCGATCGAAAAATCCTGGATGACTTTTTTCAAAGTACCACCTAAACTCTTCCCATTGTCCTTCGGAATTTAATGTGGATGTAATACGTTGTGAAATATTTTGCTTCCACTGTTGTAAAGCCGATGGGTTTTGTGGAATACTTTCTAATTGTTTCTTAATAAATTCAAGTAATTCAATTTGTTGGGCGGTTTTAAGTAAGGACCCTACAAGTTCTCTATCCTTGGATTCAGATTGATCTTTGTATTTTAATTTGGTTATTGTTTCAAATTGTTTGCTCGCGGTTACTGTCTCTAGCTTATCCAAAGCTGAAATTAACCTACTGATATCATGAACGGATGTTTTGTGCCCTAGGTAGTTTCCAAATGCATTGTAAACAGCTCTCATGGAAAGTTCAACTTGTTTAAGTTGTCGTGTTCTAGTGAAAAGCCGATAAGTTATTTTGTCTCCTAGAATGGAAAAATTCAGGGTGTTGTTAATAAATGTACGAACGGATTCCTGATCCTCGGGGTGAATAATGGAGTAGAAAAGGGTGTTGTTTTTAAGGAATTCACTATGAGTATATCCCGTTAAATCTTTACTGCCCGGGGATACAAACGTAAAGCGGCCGTCCCTTTCAATAAATAATTCCCAGTGATTTGAGAATTGGGCAAGCAGCCGATACTTCTCTTCTGAATTTCGAACTTCTTCTAGTTCTAATTTCAACTGTTCCACCATTTTTTGTTTTTCAGACAAATCAGATTCAGCTTTTAATAATTTTTGCGATATCGTATGTTGTTCATTTTTCACTTGTGTGGAGGTGCGGTTTGTTCCTCTATTATTCAAACCAAAATGGAAGCAGTTATTATATTGTTTATTTATATTTTGGAGTATATTTTGAAATTTTTGTTTTAAGACGTTAATTTCGGATATAAATCTAAGTCAATTTCATGAAAATCTTCCTTTATTCTCTGTCGTTCCTTTTTTTATTCGCTTGTACTAGTAAGCCAAAGCAAGAATTTGCTATTACGGCTGAAGATTATCATCAAACGGTTCAGCACCTTACGGATGTAATAGTTCATGATATTTTTTCGCCTCCTGCTGCGAGTAGAGTGTATGCCTACCCCATGATTGCTGCCTATGAAATTATGGCTCAAACAGATCCTACTTATTACTCATTAGCGGGACAATTAAATGGACTTCCGGTAATTCCCAAAGCGGAGAAAAAAGTGATTTATGAATTAGCCTCTCTCGAAGCATTTTTTAAGGTGTGTGAAAAGCTAATTTTTTCGGAGAATTTATTAAATGAAAATTGGAAAAAGTTTAATGATAGAATTGAAGCTGCGAACATAGACCCTGTGTTGCTAGACGATACAAAGGAATATGCGGATATCGTTGCCAATCATATCCTAGACTGGATGAGTAAGGATAATTATAAGCAGACCAGAACTTTTCAGAAATACACGGTAATTGAAGCGGATGATCGATGGATTCCAACCCCTCCAGGTTATATGGAGGCGATAGAGCCAAATTGGAATAAAATTAGACCATTCGTACTTGATTCTTCTAGTCAGTTTAAACCTGAACTGCCAACAAAATACGATATGGATACCACCAGTCTGTTTTATAAGGAAGTGATGCATGTTTATAATACGGTGAATAATTTGGACAATGAGCAAAGAGAAATTGCCAGCTTCTGGGATTGTAACCCATATGTTATGAATGTAAAGGGTCATGCGATGTTTGCATCTAAAAAGGTAACTCCCGGTGGGCATTGGATTGGTATTGTTGCGGTAGCATGTAAATCTAAAAATGCTTCGTTTGTTGAGGCAACAGCAGCTTATGCCTTGACCTCCTTAACACTAATGGATGGGTTTATCAGTTGTTGGGATGAAAAATACCGATCAAATTTGGTTCGACCTGAAACGGTAATTAACCGATACATTGATGAAAATTGGGAACCTCTTCTTCAAACACCTCCCTTTCCGGAATACACCAGTGGTCATAGTGTGATTTCCTCTGCCGCTGGGACCGTTTTAACTGATTTTTTTGGAGAAAATTTCCACCTAGTTGATTCAACAGAAGTTAAATATGGATTAACCACCCGTGAATTTAATAGTTTTGAGGAAGCGTTCAGAGAAGCCGCGATTTCAAGATTATACGGTGGGATTCACTATATGCCGGCCATTACAAACGGGGTTACTCAAGGTTCAGCTTTAGGTGATTTAGTGGTTCAAAGAATCAAAATTAAAGATTGAAGTATTCGGTACAATATTTAATTTTTCTGTTTTTAATCCTGGTGTCATGTACCTCCCAGCAGGGCACAGATTCTGATGCATATCAATCTGAAAAAGGTATTGATGATGGTGATACTGAGCTTATTTATTTAAAACTATTAAATCCTAATTTGGAAGATAGCCTTTCGCTCTCCAATATGGCGAGTGTCCTAGCGATTGAACACAAAAACCCTTGTGATTACCCATTCTCCTCTGTCATTCTCCAGCAAATCGCCGGAAAGAATCGATCGGCGTTTTTAAATAATCTACAACAATTAGAGCGCAACTATTCCGAATTAATTACTTCATCCTGTGTATTTCCAATTGATTCTTTTTTATCTAAAAAGGTGGTTTTAAACGGCATAGTAAATCATGATGGCGTAAAAGAAGTGTCGATAAAATGGAATACACTGATCTATCTTCACGAATTGATGTTAGCTCAAGGATTTAATTGGAAAGATGACCTTAACAAGGCCGAAGTGTATTTTGAAAAAGCCAATCGTAGATTAAGTAGTATGGAGGAGGTGTTGTGGAATGATTCCATTTCAAGTTATACTAATCTCAGTTTCCCAAGAGGCTCAAGAATTGAAACCACTTTTTCTGACTCTTTTATTCCTTTAAGTTTTGGAATAGCCAGTCGTAAGCATGGGCGAGCTCAAATTCTCGCTCGAATGGAAAACGATTTATTCCCCAATAAATTATTAAGTGGAAACGCAGCCGATTATTATATCGTATCGTCGCTCTTTAATTATAAATTTTTTCAAGAAGGATTGACCCTAATGGATTATTGGATGTCTGTTCAC
The DNA here is from genome assembly GCA_024643485.1 of Cytophagales bacterium. Lineage (GTDB taxonomy): Bacteria > Bacteroidota > Bacteroidia > Cytophagales > Cyclobacteriaceae > JAHEMU01. Next base: position 6,691 of record JAHEMU010000061.1, on the reverse strand, counting down.
GATGCAAATTCAGATAGGGAAGATGAATTTCAGGCGGATAATGGGGTGAAAGAATATTTTTCGTTGATTGATCAAAGAAGAAAAGAGTTAATTCATTAACATTTTTTAACTTAAAAATTGAAACTTCATACACTTTGAGTCGTTTTGAAATGTAAAACAACCCTATTATGTTAAAACATTATATTAAAGTCGCTTTTCGGAATTTGGTTAAAACCAAGCTTCATAGTTTCATCAATATTGTCGGATTGTCAATCGGGATTGCTTGTTCAATTTTGGTCATTCTCTTTGTTAAAGACGAACTGACTTTTGATCAATTTAATTCAAAATCTGAACAGTTATACCGAGTGTATTATAAATCGGAGCGAAGGGATGGAAGTTTAAATTCAAGCACTCTCACTCCATTGGCGATGGGTAGACAATTGAAAGAGAATTACCCAGAAATAGAAGGGTTAGCTTCGTGGGGAGACACGCAATTAACGGTAACTTCTGGTGATGAATTATTTGAAGAGCAATTTTCTTTGACGCATCCGGACTTTTTTAACATGTTCGATTTTGATATACTCGAAGGAAGCACAAAGTCTATTTTTAGTAATCCTACTGACTTGGTCATTTCAGAGCGTATGGCGACGAAGTATTTTGGCAATGAATCGGCGATTGGTAAATCGTTAGTCGTTCAATTAGGTGAGTCAGAGAAAGTATTCGAGATTAAGGCCGTTATTCAAAATGCACCATCAAACTCCTCCTTACAATATGAAATGATTATTTCGGAAGAAATAGGGAAGGAAATATACCCTGAGGATATGTTTACATCTTGGCATTTAGTTTTTGCTGAGAATTATGTGATGCTTTCTGAAGGGATAAACCTTCCGGACCTAGAATCCAAATTTCCTGCCTTAGTTCAAACCCAGCTGGGCGAAGATTTGGATGGGAGGTTATTTGAAGTAAAACTGCAGCCCATGACAGATATTCATCTGAATACGGAATTGCCTCAGGGAAATGCGCCCGTCAGTGATCCCAAGTTTACTGTTATTTTATCGGCCATCGCCATTTTAGTGCTAATCATGGCAAGTATCAATTTTATTAATCTTTCATTAGGCCGATCAATTGGCAGAGCTAGGGAAATAGGAGTAAAAAAAGTAGTTGGAGCCAGCAAGAAGCAGTTGATATATCAATTTTTAGGTGAAGCCATGTTGGTCTCTGTTATTTCGTTAGTTACTGGAGTTTTGCTAAGTAAATTGGCATTGTCAACGTTTAATAAATTGGCTGGAAAACAGTTATTGTTTGATATTTCAATGCAAAACCTATTAATGTTTATTGGTTTGGCCTTGGTTATTGGTTTAATATCGGGGATTTACCCGGCCTTTATTTTATCTGGATTTCAACCAGTGAAAGTATTGAAGGGAGGAGTTGTCGTAGGTTCAGGAAAAAATTTGCTTAGAAAATCCATGTTATCAATTCAATTGATATTAAGTGTTTTTCTCATTACTTCTGTGGTTATTATGGAAAGTCAAATGTCATTTATGCGAAATAAGCATTTGGGTTTTGATAAGGAACAATTGGTGGTATTTCCGTTAAATGTGACTCAAAATAATGGTTTTGCTAGTATTCTGGTAGATGGAATGGATAAGGGGAGGCGCATTCTAAATGCATTGGAAGGAAAACCCGGGATTGCAGAAGCAACACTTACTGCGCATACCTTTGAAGAAGGTGGTTGGATGACAGTGGGTTACGAAGATGCTGATCAAATGTTGAGACAATTTCACTTTAACGTTGTTGACCCTAATTACATCAATACAACGCATATGAAGATCCTGAGTGGGCGGGATTTCCAAGTAGGAAATGAAGCTGACGCAAGGCGATCTATTATAGTGAATCAAGCTTTTGTGAAAGAATTTGGGTTGGAAGATGCAGTTGGAAAAAAAATCCCACACGATAGATTTGATGATCACGAAATAATTGGAGTAGTTGAGGATTTTAATTATAGTTCTCTTCACGGAAAAATTGAGCCGGCCGTATTAGCGATTAACCCGATGGCTATTTTTAGTGGGATTAATAATTTAAATATTAATAATTCATTTGTGCCAAAATTGATGATACGTATGGCAGGTAACGAAGCCCCTAAAACGATAGAAACAGTGCGGAAGGTTTGGGATGAAGTGTATTCTGGAGATCCATTTAATTACACATTTGTAGATCAAACCATTGATTCTCAGTACGAGGCGGATATAAATTTTGAAAAAGTGATTAGTTCGGCCACTTTGATTGCCACGATCATCGGTGCGTTGGGATTATTTGGGTTGGTATCCTTAACCATGAATGCTAAAATGAAGGAAATAAGTATAAGGAAATTATTAGGAGCAAATAATAGCCATGTGCTTTATGTGCTTGGGAGAGATTTTATACTATTGGTAGTTGTTGCATCCATCGTATCGATTCCATTAACCATGTTGTTTGTCAATGATTGGCTCAAAGATTTTGAATTCCGCATTTCTCCATCCGTTCTAGAATTTTCCATAGGAGGATTAATTATACTGGTCATTAGTATTTTTAGCATGTCTTATCAAGCGATAAAAGTGCTGACCTCAAAACCGGTAGATCAATTGAAATCTGAATAGAATGATTTAATAACCGAATCGTCGAAGCCGTTTTTCGTCTTTTCGCCAATTATCAGCAATTTTTACGAAGGTCTCGAGGAATACTTGCTTGCCAAAAAAATCCTCGAGATCTTTCCTTGCTTCAGTGCCTAATTTTTTAATTGCTTCGCCACCCTTTCCTATGATAATTCCTTTTTGGGATTTGCGCTCGACATAAATTTCGGCCCGAATTCTCAGGATATTTTCTTCGTCTTTAAATTCAGTGATGTCCACTTCACAGCTATACGGGATTTCTTGTTCGTAATTTGTGAATATTTTTTCGCGTAACATTTCTGAAGCCAAAAAGCGTTCCGACTTATCTGTCATTTCATCTTCAGGATAATAGGCCGGGTGTTCAGGCATAAATTCAAGTATGCGTTCGAATAATTCATTTACCCCTTCACCATTTAAAGCGGATATTGAAAAATATTCCGTTGCTTGTAGGTTTTCCTTCCAGTAATTCATTTTGTCGAACGACTGTGATCCTACTCCTAAATCGCATTTATTTAAAATAAAGAGCATTGGAACTTTAATATATTTTAACCGTTCCATCAGTTCTTCATCGTATTTCTCATCGATGCCTGCAACGACCAAAACTAAATCAGCATCTTCAATAGAAGCACTCACAAAGGCCATCATCGATTCCTGAAGTTTATACTTTGGCAAAAGCATACCGGGGGTGTCTGAATACACAATTTGAAAATCATCCCCGCTTAAAATCCCCATAATTCGGTGTCGGGTAGTTTGTGCTTTATTGGTAATAATTGACAACTTTTCTTTTACCAATTGGTTCATTAGCGTAGATTTCCCCGCGTTTGGCTTTCCAATAATTGATACGAATCCTGCTTTGTATGTCATGGGTGCTAGTTTGAAAGTACAAACTTCTTAAAATTTTATCAATTAGTTGAGGTTCTTAGAGATATACTAGTCAATTTCCTTGTGTATCAAATATACAAAAAAGAAAAAATCTACACTTTTGATTAAAACATTGAACGGCCTTTCTTCTTAAATTCTCGCCATTCATCATTTAAATCCTCGTTTTTACTAGCTAGATGCAACTTCTGACTCATTCTCTGCATCTTATTAGAAATATTCATCCTCATGGTCAAAAATTATCTCAAAATCGCCTACCGAAATATGATGCGTGACAGGTTCTATACCTTTATCCATGTTTTCGGTCTTACTATCGGAATTTCCGGTTGTTTATTTGTCTTTCTGTATGTTTGGAATGAACTCTCCTACGATAAATTCCATCATCAATCCGAGCAGGTATTTCACGTTGCCCTAACGGGAAAAATCGCAGATCAAGAAGTAGAAACGAGCACGACCTGCCCGCCAGTGGGTCCTGCAATGATTTCGACGATTCCCGGAATTGAAGAAATGGTTAGATTTGATCCAACCGGTTCGTTGGTGATGCGTAGAGAAGAAATGGTGTTTGCGGAGAAGGATGTTGCCTGGGCAGATTCTAATTTCTTCACCTTTTTTGATTTCCCCTTATTGAAAGGAATTCCAAGTCAAGTTTTAATTGAACCAAACTCCATCGTATTAAGTAATTCTTTAGCTAAGAAATATTTTGGAGAAGAAGACCCAATTGGTCAAATGATGGAAGTTGGAAATGATAAAGTGGCCTACAAGGTAACAGGTGTCGTGGAAAATGTTCCTTCGAATTCTCATCTTCAATTCAATGCGATTTTAAGCATGAGTAGTTTGTACAGTACACAAAAGGAATATTTACAAGGATGGACTAACAACAGCCTACAAACCTATGTGCGTAAAAACCCTTCCACTTCTGTCGCTGAAGTAAACAAACAATTAGAGGGGCTGATATTGGAACACGTTGCCCCGCTTTTAGAACAATTTTTAGGAGTAGATTTTTCTAAATTTCTAGAAAATGGTGGTAAATATGGTTATTGGATTTATCCGATGTCGGAAATTCATTTGAATTCTTCACTAGACCATTACCCTACCCCTCAAAGTAATATTAGCTACATATATATATTTGGAGCTGTAGGGTTGTTTTTGCTAGTAATCGCTTGCATTAATTTCATGAATCTCTCAACTGCAAAATCTGCCAAAAGAGCAAAAGAGGTAGGTTTGAGGAAAACTTTAGGATCACAAAAAGGACAAATGATTGGACAATTTCTTGTTGAATCAATTGCATATAGCATGATTGCTACCTTATTTTCATTTTTTATAGTATTGCTGTTTATACCACAATTTTCCTCCCTATCGGGTGTAAATTTAACCATGGCGCCAATTTTAACGCCACAATTTATCCTGTTTAGCATTGGGTTAGCACTTATTGTAGGTCTAGCTGCTGGGTCATATCCTGCATTTTATCTGACGTCCTTTTCGATTGTAGAAGTGTTAAAAGGAAAGGTGAGAACCAGTATGAAATCCGGAAAAGTGAGGAGTGGATTAGTGGTCTTTCAATTTATTATATCGATTGCTTTAATTACCTGCACCTTAGTCGTATATCAGCAACTTCAATATATTCAAAATAAAAATCTAGGTTTCGATAAGGAACACACTTTGGTAATTAAGAATACAAACAGGCTTAATACCAACCGCATTCCATTCAAAAATAAATTGGATCAATTACCAAATATTATTGCTACCAGCTATACCAATAATGTATTTCCAGGAGTAAATAATACCACCGTACTTAAAGAAGCTAAAAATAAAACTGATTTTTTGACTGGATTATATTACAGTGACTGGGATCACGCAGATGCGATGGGGTTTGAAATGGCGGAAGGAAGGTTTTTCGACCGAAATATGCCTTCAGATACGCTAGCTGCAGTCGTAAATGAATCGGCGGTGGCGCATTTAGGGTGGACAGATCCTTTGAGCGAAGAACTGATATCGTATAATGGGCCTGAACCTGTAAATTTCAAAATCATAGGAGTGATAAAAGACTTCAATTTTGAAAGCTTGAAAGATGCCGTACGACCTTTGGTTATTATGCTTGATAAGGAAGACAATCAATTAATGGTGCGATATAGTGGATCGAGTAAAGACGTGATCAGTGATTTGGAAAGCAATTGGAAGGATATCTCCGGAGGAGAGGCTTTTGAATATACTTTTATAGATCAGCAGTACGATGCGTTATTTAAAGAAGAACAACGAATGGGTAAATTATTTGCCGTGCTTTCTACTCTAGCTATTTTTGTAGCATGTCTTGGATTGTTTGCATTAGCTGCATTTATGGCAGAACAACGCGTGAAGGAAATAGGTATCAGAAAGGCCATGGGAGCTTCCTCTATCATTATCACCAGGCTTTTAACTTCCGAATTTGTAGTACTGATGCTAGTAGCTTTTGTTATAGCTATATACCCAAGTTATTATTTTATGAATGCTTGGCTCAGTGAATTCTCTTATCGTATAGAATTAAGCTGGACCGTATTTGCCATTTCAGGACTAATCTCGTTTTTGGTTGCGGGAATTACCGTGGGCTTTCAAGCATTTAAAGCTACATTGTCAAATCCTGTTGACTCATTGAGATACGAATAAAAAGTAAAAAGGAACACCCAAGCTCTTTTCGTTATGGGTGTTCCTTTTTATTTAAATTGAAGTTATTTTTTGGGTAAATATTTTTTAGGCAAACTTAAATCTTCTCTTTCAGCCGTCCAGTAAATTGAGAGAATCCACCATCGGGTTCCATCATTGAAAAGTTGAATACTGTTGATTCCCCTGGCAAATGGTTGTTTGTCTTTTGCAGAATGGTATGACTCATACGTACTGAATATATGAGTGATTTGCCCAAATGATTCATTGATCCTATAGATTTCTTTTTCATAGAATCCATTGGCTTCCAAATACGACCCGGCATTTTGAACATAATCCAAAGGTGACATATATCTTAAGGTGTATTTTCCTTCGGAATCTTTTCCAGAAGGAATCAATTTTGCTTCAGGAACAAACAAATATTGAAACAATTCCCAATTTCTTTTCACACCTTTTTCACCGGAAATTACCGCGTATAAGTTGTAAATAGTACTATCTAAGGTAGTTACTTTATGAAGATACTTTTGATTGAGATCTTGGGAATAAGAATT
>JAHEMU010000384.1 GCA_024643485.1 Cytophagales bacterium | reverse complement strand
AAATATATTTATGCCGCAGGAACTAATGGGGTACAAAAAAAATGGCCGGTAACAGGGTTGGGCATATTGACAAGAAAATCATTCACCGCCAATAGATTTTGGCATTCATTTTTTGATGTTGACCTAAATGATCGATTTGTTGCCTCAGCGAACCGGGATAATATGATTTATATTAGAAGTCAAAAGTCCGGCAAATTGGAGTATGTGCTTCAAGCACATCAACAGGATGTAAAAGCGCTTTCCATTTCTCCAAATGGTAAAATACTTGCTAGTGGAGGATATGATAAGGTAATTCGGTTATGGGATCTTGAATCTGGGACTTTAATAAATTCATTAAGGGGTATTGGAGAAAGAGTAAATGACATTCGATATGGAAGTTCAGGCGAGTCTATGATAATTGCTTATTCAAATGGAATGCTAAAACGCGTATTTTTTAATCAGTCGAGTGAATCGGAGTCGTATTTGTTTGAATTGGGTAAATGGAAAAAGTTATTTGGATGGGAATATTCTGTTGACCAAATTCTCGATTATAATGAGAATCAAGAACTCGTTTCCTTTAACTTAAAACTTAATCAAAGAAATAGAGGAGATCAACCTGGGTTTCGAAAAAGTAAAAAAGCGAAAATTTCATGGGATATTAAGGGAGGTGAAGTATCTAAACCTTCTTGGAATAGAAATTTTGCGCAGGATCGTTCAATTGCAGTAAGTAATTTAATGGCAGGAGAAACAATTGAAGCAAACGAGGATGAAATAATTCTCAAATCGAATCAGAATGAGGTGAGATTTTTCCATGAACACACCGATAAGTTAACTTCGATCAGTAGAAACCCTGCTTTTCCACAATTTGCAACTGCAGGTTATGACGGGATTATACGCATTAGAAATGCAAATGATCTTAAATTAGAGTTGTCATTTGCTGCATTTGGAAATAATGAATATATATATGTGACCCCTGAAAATTATTATTACGCAACAAAGGGTGCACTTCAAGGGGTGGGTTTTTTTACCAAAGGAAAGATTCTTTCGTTTGATCAGTTTGATACAGAGTATAACCGCCCTGATTTGGTTTTTGACCACCTTCCAAATATCAGTGAGGAAATTGTGTCTCACTATAAATTGGCATATGAAAAAAGACTCAAGAAACTGGACATTTCAACATTCAATTCAGAAAACATTGATAATATTCCAATTTTTCGAATAATGGATGAAAATATACCGGTCTCTACGACCTCTCGAGATTTGTCGCTAAATTTAGAGGCAGAATCTTTTGCAAGTCCGTTATCTAGTTTAAATATTTTAATAGATGGAGTTCCTATTTTTGGTAAAGAAGGTAAGCGCATATCAGGAACATCAATTAAAGAAGAAGTTTCTTTACGTCTAAATCCGGGGATCAACCACATTCAACTCTACGTGTTAAATGAAGATGGAATAAGTTCTTATCACGAAAGTCTAAATATAAATTGCAGAACAAAAAATACTTCAAGCAATCTTTATTTGGTGACTATTGGAACCTCTGAATTTCAACAATCTGAATATAATTTGACCTATGCAGCAAAGGATGCTCAGGACATTGCTGCCTACTTTAAAGAATCTAAAGCTTATGATGAAGTCTATATAAAAACCTTAGTGAACGATGAGGTGACTTTAGAAAATATCCGAACGCTTAATACTTTCCTTTCAACATCAAGACCGGAGGATGCTGTAATGATCACAGTTGCAGGGCATGGAATCATGGATAAAAATCTTGATTATTATATTTCAACCTACAACATGGATTTTTCAAACCCAAAATTGAAGGGTTTGTCATACGATGAGCTAGAAAATCTATTGGAGCAAACTCCCTCACGAAAGAAAACGCTATTAATAGATGCATGTCATTCTGGTGAACTTGATAAAGATGAGGTGGAGATAAAATTAAAAGAGCAGACACAATTTGGTGAAGTTAGTTTTAGAAATGTAGGTCCTGATGTTGCATTTACAAGTCAAATGAGTTTAAAGAGTTCTTTTGAGTTATCCAAAGCGCTTTTTGCTGATATAAGAAGTAATAATGGGGCAACCATAATATCATCAGCAGGTGGTGCAGAGTATGCCATTGAAGGTAAAGAATGGAAAAATGGTGTTTTTACCTTTGCTTTTTTGAATGGATTGAAAACGAAGGAAGCAGATTTGAATAGAGATGGCAAAATTATGTTGTCTGAAATTCAAAAGTATTTGTTTACAAAAGTTCCTGAAATTACAAAAGGGAAACAAACCCCAACTTCGAGAATCGAAAATTTAAATAATGACTTCCTAATAAAGTGAAAAGAAGTATCACCATATTGATTTTGTTTGCAAGTTCGAGTCTTTTCGGTCAGTATCTTCATTTAGGAAGTAAGGTAACATCAGCATTTTCGAATGTTGAACTGGTTCCTATGAAAATTGAATTTTCAAATACATTAAATGAAACGGATTATATCAATGGAATTTCGGAACAACGAACAACAGTTTTACCTAGCTTTTTAACTCTTACTTATCAATCCAAGAATCGTCTTTCCGTGTATTTTGATTTATATACTTATAGGCATTCATTTATATATGATTTGTCAATTGAACCTGCCGCCTATTTTGCGGATTTATCCCAGTTTGCTTTGCAAATAAATACAGGTTATCTAGCTACTGAGATGGGTTTTGGTTTTGATTTATTGCCGGGAAAATTAATTAAACCTTTTATTTCTGGTGGAATTAATCAAAGTATTCTTCTGACGCTCTCGGAAAAAGTCCCGGATTCATATATAGGCTCGTTTACCCAAATGAACGGTCGACAAATAAGAAATTCTATCATTTATAATGATATCAATCAGTTTAATAACCAATTAAC